>JAQUZA010000035.1 GCA_028691595.1 Candidatus Rifleibacteriota bacterium | reverse complement strand
GGCCACCCAGCGTGCCGGTCGTGCCGGGCGATTGCGCGCCGGTCGTGCCATAAGACTCTGGCACAAAGCCGAACACGATCAACTTGTCGATTGCGAAGAGCCTGAAATTTTGCGTATTGACCCAACCCCGACGGTGCTCGAGCTCTTCGCATGGGGTTGCAAAAACCCACATGAATTCAAATGGCTGCAAAGCCCGGGCGGCGAAAAAATCAGCCGGGCAGTTGAACTGCTGCAGATGCTGCAGGCAGTTGACGAAATTGGCCGAATTACAGCAACCGGGCGCAAAATCTGTGATCTTCCGGTTGAACCCCGGCTGGCGCGCATGTTGCTGGCGGCGGCCGACCTGGGAGTAGCCAGACAGGCAGCTCTTGCAGCTGCCATTATTAGCGAGAAAGATATTATTCTCAGCAATTTTAACGCTGATGCCGGGCCCGGGCACAATAATTCCCCTGACCCTGATCTCGACCTGCGTATAGAGCTGATCGAACAAGGTGATAGACAGGGCCTTCGCCTCGACCGCAACACCATCTGGCGCATCGATAAAACACAAAAACAACTTCTCGATCTGATCAGAAACCAGCAGACACAGCCAGCCCCCAAAAATGGTGACAGCAGCAGAGATCTGCTGCATCGCGCCCTGCTGGCAGCTTTTCCTGATCGGGTTTGTATGAGACGGGGTGGGGCCGGGTCGACCTCATATACTGTCTGTAGCGGTCAGGGTCTTAATCTCAGCCAGGGCGGCCTGCTGAAAAGCCACGAGTTCATTCTTGCCCTCAAGGTAGATGCCCGGCTGCGGGCCGGCACCAACGATGGCCGCATTTTTCTCGGCTGTGCAATCAGCTCTGACTGGCTCAAAGCTGGACATGGCGCACCATGTCGCCCAAACCGCGAGATTTTCTTCAAAGAATCAACACAGAAGGTCGTTGCCCGTGAACGCTTGTGGTATGGCAAACTGCTGCTCAACGACCACGAAACATCGATTCGCAATGAAGAGGCAGCAACCGCTGGCCAGATTTTATTGCAGGCAGCGTCTACCAATCTGCGCCAGGCAATGAATCTCGATCACCCCGACACGGTTGAATTTATCAGTCGTGTTGCCCTGTTAAAAGGCAGTGCTGCCGGTCGTGATTTTCCGGCTGTCGACGAAGAGTGGTTAATGCAGCAGATAAAAGAAATGGCGGCGCACTGCAGAAGTTTCGCAGACCTGCAAAAACAGCCGGTTGAGCAGCTTTACCTGCAGCAGCTGTCATGGAACCGCCGGGAACAGTTCGAAAAGCTTGTACCAGAGAGATTTGAGGTGCCTTCCGGCAGCAGCATCAAAATCCAATATCAACCAGACAGCGCTCCAATACTGGCAGTAAAAATCCAGGAACTTTTCGGCATGGCCACAACGCCGGCAGTATGCAATGGCCAGCAGCCAATGCTGATTCATCTGCTTTCACCGGCCGGGCGACCGGTACAGATTACGGCAGATCTGGCTTCATTCTGGAAAACCGGCTATCGCCAGGTGGTCGGCGAACTGAAAGGGCGCTACCCAAGACATCCGTGGCCCGAAGAACCAGAAAAGGCAATTCCCTTCAAAGGCACCAAACGCCAGCTTGAACGGCATCTGAAGCAATAAGCACATCAGGCAAAGTGAATTTTCAGACAACGCTATGGAGGCCTGGCCCGTTGGGTTGGAACCCATGTCTTTCTTGTGTTTAAATGGGTTTTTCAGCCTTGCGGTAACCAAATAGTGACAGAAGAGAGGCGATTGAAACCATCGTTTCGGCTCAACATAAAAAAGAAAGCCAGAATTAGCGAGGCAAAGCTTAAAGACTTAAGTGCAGAGTAAAGATTCTTATGTGAGCCGGTGATATTTTGCAATTTGGTTCCTGGTCGCTTCAATTCAGCGAATATTGGGCTCTTCTGAAACAAAAGGTTTCGCCCACCCAATATAGCATAATTGGTTTCGCTGAGTTCTTCAGTCAATTCATGGTCAAAACCTTTTCTCTATGCGGTCAGAACTTCTCGCCTGCAACTGATTAACTCTTTTCCGGCTTTTCCGGCTTTTCAACCTCGTAACATATCACAGAGACGGTTCAGCCCTTGATGACACCGAGGGGTCGCAGTTTAACTACCGGTTCTACCAGGTCGGTCTGACTGCGCATAACGGTATCGATGTCCTTGTAGGCCTGTGGCGCTTCGCCGAAATCCCAGGTTTCGCCGTTCTTTTTGCCGCGGCCATCGGCTTTGTGCCAGCGGTCATAGACGATGCCTTCCATGGCGAGATTACATTCTTCGAGGGTCAGGTTGCGGCTGGCTTCTTTGCGGCCCATGCGCCGGCCGGCACCGTGCGAACATGAAGTGAATGATTCAGGGTTACCAAGGCCTCTGACGATATACGAAAAGGCACCCATGCTGCCGGGAATAATGCCAAGCTGGTCTTTGCGGGCTGAAGTCGCACCTTTGCGATGCACCCAGACATTGCGGCCAAAATGGTTTTCGTGGGCAGCGTAGTTGTGATGAATATTGATTTCTTCGATGAACGCAATGCCCGGAAACATTTCAAGCATAACTGATTTTACTGCTGCCATCATTCGAGACCGATTTTCAAGGGCATAGCGCAATGCGAAATTCATGTCACGAATATAATCAAGGCCCTCACCTGCCTCAGCGGGCAAAAATGCCAGATCTTTGCCCGGAATTTTTGCATGCCACTTTTCGTTCAACGCCAGTGCCAGTTTATTGTAGTAAGCGGCAATACGATAACCAAGATTTCTTGAACCAGAGTGAAGCATCATCCAGATACGGCCCTCTTCGCTGACCTGCAGTTCAATGAAATGGTTGCCACCGCCAAGAGTACCTAGATTTTTGCGGTCGTGCTCGATATGGCTCTTATCGAACCAGCCAGGCACCCGACCATCGATTTCGTCTTCGTAAGCAGCAAAGCCATGCCATTCCTGTGCCTGACGGTGACAGTTGCCTTCGCCGACCGGCACAAGCTTTTTAACGCTATCAAGAATTGCCCTTATCTGCCGCATATCACCAATCTGGTCAAGCATAAGACTGGTTTTTACCGCGCCCATGCCGCAGCCAATATCAACACCCACCGCATTCGGAATAACCGCCGAACCGCTGGCAATTACCCCACCGATCGGCATACCATAGCCGACATGGCAGTCAGGCATAAGTGCCACATGCATATCTACCGACGGGTGAGAAGCAAGGTCGGCAGCCTGTTTAAGGGCTTCGGGTTCAACATCTGCGCACCATGATTTGATGGCAACATGTGCCTCAGGCGCGATGCTCTTTTTATCTTTAATCCATTCCATATTAAGCCTCCCTGGCTTAGTTTAAGAGTCCAATCCTGACAATAATTGAACATGACCGATTATTCCTTCAACGAGTTAATTTCAATTTTCCAGAGTCCTTTATCGAGCTGGGTGCAGACCGAACGCACCGGCAAAAACATTTCGATTACCTGCAGATTGGTGCGTGTGTGCAATGAAGGTTCTGTTGTAGTAAAGCTGCCCCCGCCGGCCAGCGCCATTGGAATTAGAATCTGGTCAGCAAGGTGCGAATCAACAGCAGCCTGAGAAGTAAAAAAGCGGTTTGCCTCACTCAAAGCTATTGAAGCCACTTTTCGCCGCGACACTCCGAGTTCGCCAAACCCGGTAAACATGGCGGAGCCGTGCTCAAAGTCGATTCTTACCATAGCCACATTACCTGGCCCAGGTGATTCAACTGTGATTGCCCTCTTCTGAGCAACCTCAAACCTTACACCCTTTGCAATCGCGCAGCATTCATCTTCGGCGATTTCCCATGGAATCTTTGAAACTGCCGCAAATACCGATGAAGAAACCATCTCACCGGAGCGCAATAGATCAAGGCGAACAGGCTTGCCTCGCCATGGCTCGATCACAACTGCAGCTTTACCGCCACCAGCCGGGTAGAACCCCCATTTTTCCAGTTCACACGAGCATCTGCCACCGATTTTGTTCACCATCGGGATAAACACTTCATCAATATAATGAAAAGTCGGTGAAAGCGGGTTATGCGTGCCACCTTCAACAATAACCTTCGAAGATGAGCCGGCCAGCAGCAGCGGGGGCAATACTGTCTGCAGCACCAGCATGGCACTGCCGGCACTGCCAACCTGAAAGTGATATTCATCAGTAAGAACAGCCCCGGGCAGGAAAGTCAGCTGCTGCGAAGAAATCTCGTCGCCACTGACTTCAGCAGAGCAGATTTCTTGAGCAGCATGCACGCAGCTGAGATGCTGGCGCATCAGACCGGGTTTGCGCCTTTTCGCTCTGATATTTTCAATTGAAAAGGCTTTACCGGTGCATGCCGACAGAGCCAGAGACGTTCTCAGCACCTGGCCGCCACCTTCACCCTGTGATCCATCGATTCTGATCATAACGTTTCTCCATTTCACCTGACCATCTGTCTGTCATAAAAGGTGCAGAGTATGAATAATGACCGCAGCAGATCGCTTCATTTTACATGAGTCTTTTAATTTTCCGGCAATTCTCGGTGAGTCTCAAACCACACATTAACAACTATTTCTTATAAACGAGTTTGCCTTTTTGAGGTGAAGCTTCGGCCTATCAGCCCGGTTATCCCGTCTTCTCGCCTCGCAATTCTACCAAAGAAGGTCTCGCCCAATGCGACAATTTGGCCGAGAATTGCTATGAATTTTCAATAACCTGTGATTAAAGCATATTAACCAGTTTTTCAGCCAGACCTTTTTCGCCAAGAACGAGTTTAAGCGTCGACTTTTCAGCCACCTTTTCGATCAACTCAAGTTCGCGCAACCGCATCAGGGTGGGGTTTGCTTCAAGCATTTTTGCAGTATTGCACTGGCTTCTGGTCGCAGCTGTTTCCTCACGTCTGATGATCTGATTCGCTTCAGCCTCTTTCTGTGCGGCAACTACCCGGTTCATGATGTCACGCATCTTGCCAGGAAGAATTATGTCTCTGATACCGAAACCACAGATTTCAACCCCATAATTTTCGGCCTTTACCTTCAGCGCTATCGCGATTTCTTCTGCCAGCAGGTCTTTGGCGGCGAGCATTTCATCAATCTTGCGTGAACCAACCACAGCACGCATGATCAGTTGACATTCACGGTAAATGGCGGTTTCAGCAGATTCACACACCGACACCGACTTCAGAGCATCTTTTACCCTGAAATTGGCCACAGCATTCAACCTCAGACTGACCTTATCGGAAGTAATGATTTCCTGGCCTGAGAGATCGAGAACCTTTTCCTTTTTGCTGACATTGATAAACTTAAGAGCCGAGATACCTTTCCAGAAAGCATAGAACCCCGATTGAAGCTCTTCAACAAACTTGCCATCTCTGAAATACACGCTTACTTCGCCCGGCTCCACCTGAATAACTTCAAGCAGTTCCTTCGCCATGGGCGACCGACCAATTTTGAAAACCTGGCGATGTTCGAACCGGGGGTCTTCAACATCCAGTTCTTCAACCCTGACGGTTTTCTGAGTTTTCCAGATCAGCTGCCGCCCTGTACCCATGATGGTATAGAATCGGTCATCAACCCAGAGAACAGCACGCTGATTATCTTTAAGATCAGCAAGAACGGTTTTGTCGGCCAGAAGACCCGAATTAACTATCTGATCTATTTCTTCATGCCTGACAAACAGGTCTTTTTCGCGAAGAATGTCGATGGTCTCACCCAGAATGCTTCTGGCAATATACCAACCGGGCTGCAGCGCCTCAAGCAGTTTGCCATTTCTGAACTTCAAACCGACTTCTGAATTTTTCACTCTTACAACTCTGATCATAAACATTCTCCTTTGCTGAATCTTTAAAAACAGCCGCACTTGCTGGCTGAATGGTTTTCTGGGCCATCGGAACAACCGGTTCTTCTGCCAGCTGAGCATCCTGGGGAGCCAGCTTAAGTCTGCCTCTGACTGTCCGGGTTCGGTCTCAGGGTTCTGACAATTTCAGCCCCCGGAAAACGGTCATTACAGTCTTCGCTCAGACGGTATCCACTGCCTGCAAACCTGTGCTGCAGCTACCGCACCGACTGGACCCCCGTGACTCCTGCATCTTACCCAGCTATCACAGAAAGTCTGAATCTGATGCAGAACCTTTGAAGTCACGAACGGCCAGGTCGGCTTCGGCCCGGCAAATTCCCCGGTTACTCCTCAGGCAGGTAACTGCGCTTAAGCAGTAAGGCTGGAGCAGGATTCGAACCTGCTACTAATGGTTTTTGAGACCATTGCTCTACCCGATGAGCTATCCAGGTGTCTGTCTCGCCTTCAAACCAGAACCAGAATACCCTTGACCCACGGGTGGGCACCGATATGGTTGAATCAACAGACAATATTGATATTGCAACCAGCGTGCCAACTGCAAATATCTGGGTCAAGCTGTCATTAACAGATCATTTCACAGCTTTTGGTCAGTTTTCTATATTCAATTTTTATATTTTTAATTATATATGTTATATTTTAAGCTATGAAAAAAGTCGTAATAGGGTTTCTCGGCACCGTTCTCGACCGGCGTGGCAAAAACAACCGCTGGGAATGCTGGCGACCGTCTGTTGCGGTCTGTCAGCACGAAGATTTGCTTATCAACAGGTTCCATCTGCTGTGCGGCAGACGCGACGAGACTCTGGCTCAACTGGTTAAAGCAGACATCGAGACGGTCTCGCCCGAAACCACGGTAATCATTGATTATGTTGAATTTAAAAACCCCTGGGACTTCGAAGAAGTCTTTTCGGGCATGCTTGACTACTCACACCATTTCAAGTTCAAAGATGATGAAGAGTATCTGCTGCACATCACTACGGGCACACACGTTACCCAGATATGTGTATTTCTTCTAACCGAAGCGGGTTTTTTTCCGGGCAAACTCCTGCAAACCGGGCCAGGCCGCCAGAATACTCCTCCCGGCAGCTACGAAATAATCGATCTCGACCTTTCAAGATACGATTGCATCGCCCGACGCTTTTCTGAGCAGACAAGTGACGACATATCGTTTCTTAAATCAGGTATTAAAACACGCAATCAGCACTTTAACCGGCTGATTTCCGAGGTTGAAAAAGTGACTCTGCGCAGCGACATGCCGATCTTGCTTTCGGGCCCCACCGGGGCAGGCAAATCACGCCTGGCCCGCCAGATATTTGAGTTGCGCCGTCAGTATAAAAAAATCAGGGGAAGGTTTATCGAGGTTAACTGCGCGACTCTGCGCGGTGACATGGCCATGTCGGTCTTATTCGGCCACAAAAAAGGCGCGTTCACCGGTGCTACAGAAAACCGCGAAGGCTTGTTAAAAGCAGCAGACGGTGGCATTCTTTTTCTCGACGAAATCGGTGAGCTCGGGCTTGACGAGCAGGCCATGCTGTTGCGGGCAGTCGAAGAAAAGCAGTATCTGCCTGTCGGCTCTGACAAAGAGATTCACAGTGACTTTCAATTAATAACCGGCACCAATCGAAATCTTAGACAGGAATGCCGCAACGGGCGCTTCAGACAAGATCTTCTGGCTCGAATAAAATTTTGGGAATTTGCTATTCCGGGAATTAAAGAACGCCCGGAAGATATTGACCCAAATATTGATTTTGAACTGCAGCATCATTCAAAAACACTGGGAAAGCCCGTCAGTTTCAGCAGTGAGGCGCGGGCCGAATACATCAGGTTTGCCGTTTCAAAAAATGGTATCTGGACCGCGAATTTCAGGGATCTGAACAGTTCGCTGGCCCGCATGATCACTCTCTCTGAGGGCAACCGTATCAGCCTGGATGAAGTTAAGCCTGAAATTGAGAAGCTTAAATTTGAATGGCAACAGGAAAACCCTGATAAAACATACCAGGAAAGCCTTTGTCATAAGGTTTTAGCAGCTGAACAGCTCGATGAAATAGATCTGTTCGACCGTCTGCAACTCGAAAGAGTTCTTGAAATCTGCCTTGATTGCGACAGCCTTGCCGAGGCCGGACGCAAACTTTTTAATTCTTCTCTGGCAAAAAAAAGCTCAACAAACGATTCAGACCGGCTGCGCAAATACCTGCAACGTTTCGGCATCAGCTGGAAAAGCATCAGCCCGGCCCGGCAATAACCGTGCCTAGACCCACAGCCGCCGCCCGCATCGGCAAATTCTGGCTTACGCCGCCCCTTTGTTACTCGGTGAATTCTTTGCCGATCATTACCACGGTTTTAATAAAAACATAGCGCTCAGGGTTGAGCTGCTTGAGATAGGCCGGGGCAGAATAATAAAGAACTGCTGACTGAGTCATATCAACATAGGCATCGTAGGTGCTCATATTCTTGTCGAAAGTGGTTTTCCACTGGGCGGTTACCTCAGGGTGGAAATAGAGAAACCTCAGAGTCATCTCGCGCATAAGAGTCTGCTTGAAGCGCTTGCCGCGGGCCGCATCATCGAGATCGCTGAAAGACGGCATAAACCATGAATTCTGGGTTATAAACACGAAACCTTCAGAAGAAAAGGCCGTTTCGGTATCAGTTGTCGGCACATAAGCAATGGCCTCAGTGCAGGTCGAGAAAAACTTGGGAAGCTCGGAAAACAGCTCTGCAATAGCACTGCGAAGCAATTCAGGGGCCTCTTTGTGCTCAGCCGGCAGAGAAGCTGCGGCTGTGCCCACATCGACCTGAGTCACCACAGGCATGTAATCGCCATCTGGAATGGCTGGTGGCGGGCGGGTAGCAGGCGGCTCGACGTTACCACCGGGATTGCCATTATCATCGTCGTCGTCATCATCATTGTTGTTATTGCCACCGTCGCCATTTACTGGTTTTTCATCCCAGCCGGTGATGCTTTCGCCGTTCATGACCATGGTTTTAACGAAGTCAAAGCGGTTACTCGATTTGCTCTGCAGGGTCGTCGGATCGGTACAGTATAAAGAAACAGCAAAAGCAAGGTCTATCCAGGCGGCGGTTTTGCCCGGAGCAACCACCATATTGGTTTCGGCGGCCGGGCTGTATACCTTGGTCGACAGAACCGGCTGGGCAGCTATGCTGGCGTATTTTTTGCCCAGATCGGGGTTTTCCTGGAGGTAGCAGTAGGTCATACCACGAACCAGAATTGTTTTAAAGCGTGCCAGAAGCTGAGCATCAGACGGTGTGCTGTTATAAAGCTCTTTGTAACGGCGATAATACATGACAGATGGGGTCATGACCCCGGCGCCGATCTGTATGATTCCGTGTTGGTCGTTGAACCCAACGTATTTAACTTCATATTGCACCGATGACGGATCTAGATACACCATGCGGGTAGCGGCGGAAAAACTTGCGGGCATGACCGCCAGAACCTCTTTTATGGCCTGAACATAGCTCAGCGACCACTGATTCTGGTTTTCCGACTGGTCTTCAGCAATCACCACGTTAAACTCGGCGCTGATAGAGTCTTTAAGGGCGGTAAGGGCATCTGTTGCAGGGGAGGTATCGAGAGTCTGATAAACAGAATCAAGATAACTGGCGTTCTGACCATTAACGGGCACGACCAGCAGAACAAGAAAGATGCCAAGCAGACTTATCAGCTTTTTCATTGCCGGTTTCCTTTTCAATACAGGTATTCTTTGCCATTCATAACATATTGCTTGATGAAGTTATAACGATTCATATCCATGGTTGCGCCACTGCGCGAAACAAATACGCCGTTGCGAATCGTGCCGCCGGTGTAATAGGTGGCAACTGATTCGGCCATATCTTCAGCAGGCTGCGTGCGCCCGTAACTGGTCGGGCATGTGCCTGTAAGGCGGCCTCCCGGCCAGAATTTGTTTGACCACGACTGGTAGACCTGCGGGTAAGTGTTCTGAAAACAGTGAGTCATTTCGTGAACGAGGGTGCGTTTGAAGTTGTGTTTCAGGTAAGCCATCTGTTCTGCCTGCGTCGGAGCTCGACCATAAGCGGCTACCATTGAGTTATAGGCGCTCTGCGTCATTGAAACACTCAAATCGAGCATATGAACCTTGCGCTGTGGCACCATAACATAAGCGAGGGCGCTGGCTGGTATAAACGAAGCGTTGGGCTGGCCGTCACGATAAACAACATCTGTGCAGCCGCGGAAGAAAGCAGGTAGTTCACCAAAGGCTTCATCTGCAGCTCTCAACTGATTTTCGCTCCAGGAACAGTTATTCGCCCCGTCAGTAAGACTGATGTTGTATTTAGCTTTAACAGCAGCACGCAAAGACTCTTTGTCAGTGGCTGTTGCGGTAGCAGTAGAGGTTGAGGTTGAGGTTGAGGTTGAGGTGGCAGTCGCAGTAACGGTGGCGGTGGAGGTTCTTGTTGCAGTAGAAGTTGCAGTGGCAGTAGAGGTTCTGGTGGCGGTTGAAGTGGCCGTTGAAGTATTCGTAACAGTGGCCGTTGAAGTTCTTGTTGCGGTCTGCGTTGAAGTTGAAGTGGCCGTAGCTGAACCGGTAGAAGTTGAGGTCGCAGTGCTGGTAGCAGTCGCTGTTGGCACCGGTGGTCTGGGCTTTGGAAAGATACGTTCGCAGGGAATGACCACAACAACAATGCGCGAACCACACATTTTGCCGGCAATTATTCGCATCAGGCTGTTAATGACAGACTGAAGCTTTTCGATCGCTTTCTGCTGCTGAGGGTCACCAACCGGATCTGGAACATCAACCACCTCAGGCAGCTGATCATCTTCGCCAGCATAATTAGCGTCGTCAGTTTCGGTTACAACGGCTGTGCCAGAGTTACCCGCACGATAAATAGTATCGAGGTAACTGTCGCCCTGCGCTGTGACTGGTGCCATGGCGGTCAGCACGAAACAAAACGCGACTAATAGAACAACTGCCATTCTTCTGTTCATAATCCAGCCTCCCGCCGTACATTTGTTCATCTAATTATACGCATTTTTTAAAGAATTCGTTGCAAAAAAATTGCCGGCGACCACAGAAATAAAAAACAGACGGTGCACCGCACAACCAAATGCCATTGGCATTATAACGTCATTTGCAGGCAGATTAAGGGTTGTTGAGCTGGCGATTCAGCCGGGCCGGAAACATCGTAGTCTTTATCGTAAAAGGTTTTTCACGGCCAGAAGACGTTTTAAGCTGTAAATCAAGCCCGACACCAATTCGGAAAGTGCCGGAACCGGGGGTTGCAAATCTTTCGAGCTGCATCTGCCAGCTAAGAGATGCCACATGATTTTTTATCAGAATTCTTTCAGCCTGATCGGCCTCCTGGCGGCTTATGCTGCCGCCTTTCGCATCAGGCAACAATCTGTAGGCGACCTGATTAATACGGCCCTGCCTGCTGCTGTAAACATTGAAGGTCAGACTGTCAGGAAGAGCCTGAATCTGCTGGTCAAAGCTTCCGGTGCCCGGGCCGCTCAACACCGCATTGTTGAGATCAGTTCGCAGGCGGGCCATGAACAGGGCGCTTTCCTGCAAAAGAACGGCAACATTTTCGCTGCGCGAAAAACCCTGGCGAAAATTGGTAAAAAGCATAATCGCCGAACCCAGAAAAATGGCCGAAACTGCGCAGACGATAAGGATTTCCGGCAAAGTAAAAGCAGTTGTGGCCGGCGGATTTTTCTTAAATGTTTTCATTGGCCACCAGAGTTTTCAGCGTAAAATCACGCATCCTGCCAGAAGCTCTGGCAGAAGGGTAGGCGATCTTAACGGTTATTTTTTTGAATACGATTTTTTCGCCGCGCTTAACTTCTTCAACCTGCAAAAATGGCTTTAAATCTGGATTTTCGCTGAGTCTGAAAAGTATCGGAGAGTTGGCAAAAGCCCCACCATCGACAATTTTTGCGGCATCGTAACTGCCGGCTTTAATCAGATTGAACGGCAGCGAGATGATCTGTTCCATCAGTTCCAGGGCTGCGGTGTGGGCCCTGAACTCAGATTCAGTTATCTGAATATTGGCATTGCCCGAAGAAAAAGTCATGAACACCGGCAACATAATCATTGCCAGAATACCCATCGAAAGAATTATTTCGACAAGTGACAAGCCGTTTTTGCGGATGTTATTCATTCCAGTAAGAGTCCTTCGGGTCGACAAAAACCTTGTAAAATCTGTCATAGCCTGAAACAATCGGGTCCTGGCCTGCCCTGAAACGGACGGTGCCTCCCTGAAAGCGATGATCAGCGTAAATAGAACCCACACAAAGAGTTCCTGTCAGGTCAAACTTTGAACCATAGGCCAGCTCGGCATCAGGAGCGATCAAGTTCACATGATTTGGTTGAGTCGAAGCAAATGAAACCGAGCCATTGCCGCGCAGCAGAATGGTCAAAGCCTGATCCGGAGAACTGCAGCTGATGCCACGCAAAACCAGGTTTCCGGATTCAAGAACAATAATACCGCCCCCCCTGACCACCATTGGCTGAGGCCGGCCGGCAGCCGGTATCTGCATATCAAGACCACGAGGGTTTCTGATTCTGACCACCGCGTTCAGTTCAAGCTCGCCCTGTTTATTGAGAAATCTTTCCCAGAAGGTGTTGATTGTTTCGACTTCAATCTGAACTCGCCCGGCAAGAAGCTGCGAAACAGCATCTGCCGATGGCACACCCTTGAAAAACACGTGCTGGTCACGTTGCAAAGTAACCTTGTCGCCAGAATCAACAGGCAGATTTGCCGCCGATGATGGAAAAGTCCGCCCGACTTTTGCGTCATAGACATCCTGCATGCTGTTATAGGATTCCCGGTAAGGTAGTTCAACCACCCGACTCATAAGTTGAGCATATTCATTGTAAGACTTAAAAAGCATGCCAGACTTCAGCAACGGGCCACCGAGGGTTCGACGGCCAACCTCTTCGATGTCGACAGAATTGTTGTAGGCTTCATCAGAGATTGAACGCAGAAGGTAAAGGGGTGGCGGGTTTGCGGCAGCAAAGAGGGCGGCAACATCAGCATCTTCAGGTTTTACTTCAAGATTGGCAAACCTGATAAAGGCGGCGTTGACCTGGCCAAACAGGCGGGTGCGTGACTGATAACCCTTGCGGGCATCCCCAAACAGATGAAGAATTGAAGATTTCGACGAATAATGATTTTTCTCGCCCGTTGACAACACGTTGCCTTCATACATGGCATCGGTTTCTTTGCGGCTGCTGCGGTCATGAAAACCATCAAGAACAAAGCTGTGACCGAAACTGTAACTTACCTGTCTGATCGATTCACTGCTTTTATCCCATGGGAGCTGAACCGGCCCTGAAAACTTGGCGGGAAGAGCCGCTGCAGGCGTTGAAAACTTAACCGGCGAAAAAACATTTGGGTTACTGACATCGTAAAAGTGAAAAATTTCGCCAAGGTCTCCGGCACCAGAACAGAGATTCAGTCTGACCTTGCGGCCACCAAGCCATAGCCAGCCACGTCGTTGCCAGATATCGGCCAGTTTTTCGTCTTTGAGCACATCCACGGCAGAGAGGATCGGGAACGCGTTCGTCCGGCTCCTCGGGGCGGAGCGGATCGTCGTCGGGCGGGACATGCGCCTCTCTGCAGCGTCGCTCGCAGGTGCGTTTGCAGACGGCGCGATAGCGGCCGGGGCGGATGTCGCTGACGCCGGAGAGGTGAGCACGCCGCTCCTCAACTACGCCATCATCGCCGGAGGGTTCGACGGTGGGGCGA
>JAQUZA010000533.1 GCA_028691595.1 Candidatus Rifleibacteriota bacterium | reverse complement strand
CCTGAACTGGGTAGAAATTTTAGGCAACACAACAGGGTCGGCTCAGCACTTTTCGCCCCGAGCCAGGCATGGAACAGGATCTATTGCCCAGAGGCTGTTTCTTGGTGGCGGCGATGACCGCACCAATACTTACAACGAAGTGTGGTCAACGCAATGATGCCAGAAAAGCCCGATGAAAATTCGATAGATCTTGCTATCGAGAACATAACCACTGACTATTCAGAGCTTGCTGCAGAAAAATACCAGTTTCTCGGTTATCATTTTTCGTCTTACGAGGTTGGTCTGCTGTGGTTTTTTGCCTGCAGCTTTCTGGCAGCGTATATAGTCTGTTTTCTCGCAGGCATAAAATACGCCTCGTTAACTCATTCTCACATACTTTATGCGGTTTTTGTATTGCTGAATGTCACGGCTGCGGCGATCAGTTTTGTGGCCTGGACAAAGATTCCAAGTAGAAGTATTGCCAGGGATTCAAGTCTTTTTTTAAACTTTTCTCTGTGCAGTGCCGCGCTTGGGAACCTGATCGACTTTCTATTCTGGGTTTTTCAGATAGCCCCATTCAAACAGAGCGTATTTACAAACCTGTTCTTTGTTTTTGCGATACTTTTTGCCCTGCCGGGCATACATCTGCTCGGCAAGGTCTGCAGGGTTGAATTCAACCGCCAGTCATGGCTTTATTATCTGGCCTTGATCGCAACTTCTGTGGCAATACCTTTTCTAATGAATCCAGGCACTATCAATTCAGGAAACTTTTCAGCCAACCCCAAAGAAGTTGTTTTTGGTCTGCTGTATTCAATTGGTATCGGCTACCTTGCCGCAACGGGCTATTTTCTCTGGAGGCACGCCCAGGGAAGGCTTTTTCATTCAGCAAGATTTATCAGTATGGGCTGCATTATGCTCAGTCTTGGCTGTTCTATTTATGCAGGCTTATTCATTGGAATTCCGATTGAAGAAATACCATCGCATCCGGTTCATATCGTTCTAGCCCTTGGCTATCTCTGCGTCGCTCTCGGGCTTCGTCATACCGGAATTATAATAAATTCAATTTTTAATTTGAAAGAAAGTCTTCTACCACCATCCCTACCTCTAATTGAGATTTTTGGGCCAAGCCAGGGCATGGCTGTCTACAGAAAAATGGAAAGTAGTATTAAAAACGCCCTCGAAGAACTTCTCAGATCAAAAGCTGAAAGCGAAATGAAGCAGCGCATAATCGGAGAACTTGAGGCAGAAGTAAAATTGCGCAAAGAAACGGAAAAAGCTCTCATTCTTGAAAAAGAAAAAGCAGAGGAGGCTAACAAAACAAAGTCGCAGTTTCTGGCAATGATGAGCCACGAGCTCAAAACTCCGCTTACCGCGATCAAGGGTTATGGGCAGATACTCAGCAGCACTTCAGGGCCGGCATCAACGCTTCCAGCCCAAAAGATTCAGGAGATTGCCGGTCACATTGTTTTAAATTCAAATCACCTGCAAAATATGATTGACGGTATTTTGCGTTTTTCGCAGCTTGAGAATGGCAGTTTTACTTACCACGTTGAAGAATTCAGGCTTGCAGACATTCTCGACCAGATCGACTCGCTTCTTCTGCCACAGTTGTCTAACCTGACCGGTTTTGTCACCAATGTTCCTGAGCGTGATCTGATATTGAAAACAGACAGGCTTTCGCTACAGCATATTATTCTTAATCTGCTCACCAATGCCTTAAAATTTGGCAAAGACGGCAAAATCAGCCTCGAAATACGTCGTTCGGGCAGAGATCTTTTTATTGTGGTTGAAGACAGTGGAATTGGCATTGCCCCGCAGCATCTTGAAAATATTTTTGAAGCTTTTTACCAGATCAGCCATGGGAACAGAAGGAAGTATGGTGGCACCGGGCTTGGGCTCAGCATAGTAAAGAAACTTACCGAAGAACTTAAAGGCAAGATATTTGTTAACAGTGAACCAGACAAAGGCAGCCGCTTTGAGATTTTGCTGCCAGAGGTAATAATCGAAGGAAACCAGCATGAATCTTGAAAAAGAACTTAAGGAAATCAGCGTTTTTTCTGACGGTGCCTGCAGTGGCAACCCGGGCCCTGGTGGCTGGGGTGCCATTCTCAGATACAAAGAGAGCGAAAAAGAGCTATCAGGAGGAGAACGGGAGACCACCAACAATCGTATGGAGTTGATGGGCGTAATCTCTGCTCTTGAGTCGCTTAAAGAGCCTTGTCAGGTAAGGGTTTTCACTGACAGCAAATATATTGCCAACGCTTTTACCGAAAAGTGGCTCGAAAACTGGCAGAAGAATGGCTGGAAAACAGCAGGAAAAAAGCCTGTTAAAAACAAGGAGCTTTGGGAAAGGCTGTTAAAGCAGGCTTCAATTCACAAGCTGGAATGGCAATGGATCAAAGGGCACTCTGGACACCCGGAAAACGAGCGTTGCGACCAGCTTGCAGTTGCGGCCAGAGACAGGTTTGCACAAAAGGCTTGAAAAGACTCGCGTTCATATTTTTATTACTCTTAACACCTGGAAGCCCGCGCATCGAGGCTCAGGGTCTTGATGCTGAGGATTTATTGCGCAATCTGCCCTCTCCGGAGGTAAATTACCCTCTCGAAGATATCCGGGTGGTTCCCGAAGGTCAATACATCAGAGCCACAGAACCGGTTGCCCTGCCTCCGCCAGAACCCTCTTACGAAGCCAAAAAACTGGTTGAATCATTAAAAAGCGCCGGTTCCTCACAGGTGATTACCTCGACCAGAAAGCTTATAAGTACGCTTGCAAAGCCGGCCGCGACGATTCAGAATGCTTCTGCTACTGCAGCAGCAAGAGCTTTGGCTTCACAACCCCGTGAAATCGTTAAAGCTACCAGACCGGCACCTGTCGAAATTCCTTCTACCAAGGTTGTAGCAACAGCGCGCACTCTGGCAGCAAACCCGGCTATTACACTTTTCAAGAACAGGCTGGCAAGCGATG
>JAQUZA010000532.1 GCA_028691595.1 Candidatus Rifleibacteriota bacterium | reverse complement strand
GTGGTGGTCTTGACCGAGTCGTTTGAGAGCACTGCCTATATTATTGTAGAGATGCACGTTGCGGCGGTCGTAGTCAAGGGCTTTGCGCCAGACTTCAATGGCACCGGTCAGGTCGCCGGCGTTTGCCCGCTCGATTCCATATGAATTGAGTATGGCCGGGTCAGAAGGGCTTGCTGCTGCCAGAGATTCAAGGCGTGTTTGCCCCGAAATCGCGCTGCTGAAAAACAAAAATACCGCCAGCAGCGCCAGCGGTATTTTTGTCATTACTTTCAAGTGGGCCTCAAGATTTACGGCCGACTTTTGCTTCACCCTTTTTTCTCAGGCGTATGGCAGCAGGGGTAACTTCAACCCATTCGTCATCGGCAACATATTCAAGAGCCTGATCAAGAGTCATGCGCCTTGGTGCCGACAGTTTATCGAGTTCTTCTGAAGTCGCGGAACGGTGGTTGGTAACATGTTTCTTTTTGACAATATTGACTTTAAGATCGCCACTGAGCGGGCGTTCGCCAACAACCAGCCCTTCATAAATTTCTTCACCGGGGGCATAGAAGAGAGTGCCACGTTCGCCAAGGTTCTTGATCGCATAACCTGTGGCAATACCACCTTCAGTAGCAACCATTACGCCGTTACGGCTTTCGGGAATTTCGCCCCTGTAAGGTTCGTAGTCTCTGAAACACTGGTTCATGATGCCGGTGCCGTTGGTCATCGTCAGAAACATTGACCTGAAGCCCAGCAGGCCTCTTGCCGGCACCGAAAAGATCAGGCGCAGGTAATTGTCGAGCAGGCGCTTCGATGACTCGAGCATGGCGCGACGGGGCCCTAATACTTCCATGACGATACCCATATAATTATCGGGAATGTCGATCGCAAGTTCTTCAATTGGTTCGAGCATCTGCCCGTTTTCATCGCGTTTCATGATGGCCATCGGCTTGCTGACCTGCAACTCATAACCTTCGCGGCGCATGGTTTCGATCAGAATTCCGAGATGAAGCTCACCACGCCCTGAGACGAGAAACATGTCGCGCTCTTCGGTAATATTTTCAACTCTCATGGCCACATTGGTTTCGAGCTCACGGTCAAGTCGGGCCCGGATCTGACGGGAAGTGAGAAATTTGCCTGAACGCCCTGAAAATGGGCTGGTGTTAGCAGCAAATGACATCGAAATTACCGGCTGGTCAACATTGGTAATTGGTTCTGGGTCACACAGCTCGGTGCAGACCGTGTCGCCGATCGAAAGGGTGTCGATGCCGCAGATAGCAACTATATCGCCAGCTCCGGCTTCTTCGACTTCAACACGCTGAATGCCGCGGTATGAATAAAGTCTGAGGATCTTATGTTTTTCCGGGACTTCGTCGGGATGAATTCTGTATACTTCGGATTTACCGGTCAGAACACCACCAATAATTCGGCCAATGCCGATTCTGCCAACGTAGTCGCTGTAATCGAGACTGGTGATCATCATTTTCCCTGGAACTTCAAGATCGCCTACCGGAGGCGGAACCTGTTTGATCATCTCTTCAAGAAGTGGCCTGATGTCGTTTCTGGGGTCATCCATGTTGCGAACCGCATAACCGGCACGGCCTGAGGCATAGAGCACCGGATAATGAAGTAATGATTCATCAACGCCGACATCGATAAAAAGATCGAGAATTTCGTCTTCAACCGCTTCAACACGAGCATCTGGTCTGTCAATCTTATTGATGACGACAACCGGGCGCAACCCGGCAGCCAGAGCTTTTTTTAATACGAAACGTGTCTGTGGCATCGGCCCTTCGAACGAGTCAACAAGCAGCAGACAACCGTTTGCCATTCGCAAAACACGCTCAACTTCACCACCAAAATCCACGTGACCTGGGGTGTCGACAAGATTGATGCGATACCCGTTGAATTCCAGAGAAAGATTCTTTGAGAGAATGGTGATTCCACGCTCACGCTCAATGGCGTTGTTGTCCATGAAGCATTCTTCAACGCGCTGGTTCTCGCGGAAAAGTCCGGACTGTTTGATCAGGGCATCGACCAGTGTGGTTTTACCATGGTCAACATGGGCAATAATCGCGACATTGCGAATCATTTCGGGTTGGGTGATGTGTCTGTGAGCTTTCACTTGGCGGTACTCCGGCAAAAAATAGGGTAATACTGAATTGCAGGCAACAAGTGTACATTAAGTTGGTTGTTGCATGCAAGACAAATTTTAAACCACGGATTGGCGCGGAATAATAAGGGAAAGAGAAGAATTCCCACAGATGAACACGGATTAACACGGATATAAGAAAAGCTGTCGTGGATGAAGAAGTGGTATTTCGGCTTGAAATTATCTGTGGTCAGTATTCGCGTGGCTTGTATTGCTCAAATGCCTTTTTATCGAAAGCGCGGCGGTAGGCTTCCTGGGGGCTGATCTTGCGTTGCTTAACCAGGTCCATGAGTGACTGGTCCATGGTTTGCATACCGGCCTGTTTGCTGGTCTGCATGATCGATGGCAGCTGAAATGTTTTGTTGTCACGGATCAGGTTGGCCACCGCCGGGGTATTGATAAGAATTTCGAGAGCAACTTCACGACTCATGCCATCGATGGTTGGAATCAGCTGCTGGGCGAGAATGCCTTGAAGCGCGTCAGCGAGCTGAGTGCGAATCTGGTCCTGCTGGTGAGCCGGAAAAACGTCGACGATACGGTCGACAGACTGGGCGGCTGAGGGGGTGTGCAGGGTTGCAAATACCAGATGGCCTGTTTCTGCGGCGGTTACTGCCAGTGAAATCGTTTCGTAGTCGCGCATTTCGCCGACAAGAATGATGTCGGGGTCTTCGCGCAGTGCTGATCTGAGGGCCGCCGAAAAAGATTTGGTATTTGGGCCGATTTCGCGCTGGTTTACGAGACATGATTTATGCTGATGCACAAACTCTATCGGATCTTCGATGGTCAGGATGTGGTCCTGGCGCTCATGATTAACC
>JAQUZA010000034.1 GCA_028691595.1 Candidatus Rifleibacteriota bacterium | reverse complement strand
GGCAATCGCCTGCCGCCGGTCGATGCCGGCATTTTCAATTTCATCGATCAGCACGATCGGGGAAGTGCTCATATATGCAGTATCAGCAATCATCAGAGCCCGTGATTGCCCGCCGCTGAGCTGTGTCACCCTGGTTTCCATGGTGAATTTTTCGCCCGCCAGCTCATTAGCGCAGGCAAAGCAGCGTTCGATCGTTTTGCCGATGTCCATCGACAGGCGGCTTCCGGCATGCATTTCAAGAAATTCCCTGACGGTCAGATCCATGACGAAATTCATGTTCTGGGAAAGCTGCGCTATCAGCCGTCCTTCTACGTCGAATCTTTCTGCGTCGCTCAGCTTTCTGCCGTCGATAAGAACCTTGCGCCCGGTCGGGGTGTCACCGTCGGCCAGGCACTCAATATCGGCAAGCAATCGGCTTTTGCCCGAGCCGGTCGGCCCGACGATGCTGACGATTTCGCCGATCGAGACGGTAAACTCTGCAATTTCGCCGACTCCGGTCTTGCCATGGCCGCCCAGGATGGTTATCGATTTGATTGCCAGGCTGTCTTCGGCCTTTTTTGCGAAAGTTTTGAGAAAGTCGCAAAAATCACGCAGAATCATATCTTTGTCGAGCCCGAATTCAGAGATTGCCTCAGCGTCTACGTGATCAAGGGCCTGCATCAGGGGCAGGTTCCAGTTTATATCGACAAGGCGCAGGTTCAGGAAAAAGTCCCGGCAGACCGGGTGTTGCTCAAGAATATGGCTGAGGGGTTCTGATAAAACGCTGGCAAGAAGTTTATCCATGATCTGGTAGTTTAAACTCCATTTTTTTCATGGTTCCCATCTGGTATTGTTCGCCGATTCTGATTTCGCCGGTGCAGTATGAGCAAACCGCCGCCGGGGTGGTGAAGCGCAGTTTCATGTCACGCAGACCTTCGATTTCTTTTGCACCCTGCAGATGCCGGGCCAGCATCGGGGCCCCCTGGCCGGTAATGCCGTTGATGAAGAAGATTCGGGCCGCAGTATTGACCTGCCTGATGTTAAAGGCAAAAACCTCTCTCTCGGCCTGCGAAACGATGTCACCTTTGGTAACCACGACAATGTCAGCCATCTTCAACATCGGGCCGATTTTTCGCGGTGTGTTGACCCCCGAAAGGTTGTCTATGACACAGATTGAAAGTATTCCGGTAATGTATGGCGAACACCGGTTACACAGCCCGGCGCTTTCGGTAATCAGAATTTTGAAACCTGATTTGATGCCCCATTCAACAGCAGCTTCAATATTGCTGACAAAAAAATGATCGGGGCAGAGCTTGCCCGAAAAACCTGTGACGATCGGAATGCCCGCTTCCTGGTAGCGCAGGTTGTCAAATGAAGTCAGGCAGTCGAATTTAACCGCGCCAATTTCGCCGCTCGCGATGTTCATTGCCTCAACCAGTTTAAGTATAACCGAGGTTTTGCCTGATGAGGGCGGCCCGGCGAAGGTTATCAGTTTCATGCGCGCTTTCCTTATGTCTTATCTGTTAATGAAACCCGGGTCAGGTGGGCTTTTGAAAGGTTTCTTCGCGAGTTCATTCATCGTTGCGCCTGTATTCAGTCGAGACCGGTGCCGGAGTGGGGGAAGGGGCGGCCGTAAACCATGTTACAGAATAACTCGTGCTCGGCTCTGAGATCTATGTCGGCGAACTTTTCGGGGTGGATTTTTTTGGCAAGCCACAACAGACCGACAGGTGCATAGGTCGGCAGAAACCAGTTGGTTACCCAGGCCTGCTTGTCGTCAGCAGGGGTTTTGTAAACGCGGTTTTCTTTGACAGCCCTCAGCGAGGCCCACCAGCTGGATTTGTGAAAAGTATCGAGTTTGGCATCATCGATTATCAGGTCAGGATCAAAGGCAAACATCAGCTCGGCACAACCTGAAGAATCGGCCGGATCATCGCCCTTTTCCATCAGACGGCCACCCGCAAGACCGATGAGACTGTAGCCGAAAGACGAATAGGCCCCGCGAATCGCCATCTGGTTGCCCATGGTATTGATCAAAGCCACCTTGGGCCGCTTTTCGACGGGAATATCGGCAAGTCGTTCAGCAACCATGCTGATGCGCTGCCGGAAAAATGCCTCGTAAACCCTGGCACGCTCAATGGTACCGGTGTATGAAGCCATGCTATTGACTGCTTCAAGCCATTGATCGACGGTGCCAAAACCGGCGCTCAGCAGCAGCACCGGAATCTTGTTCTCATTCATGACCTTTATGGCTGTGCTTGAGCGTGAATCGACGCTCGAGCTCAGCACCAGGTCGGGGTTGGTTTTAAGAATGGTTTCAATGTTCGGGGCCCGCGACTGCCCGATATCAGCGGCGTTGATCAGGCCGGGCGCGAAGGTTTCGTAGAATTTGCCGAGCTTGTTGTCGGCGATTCCAGTGGCAATCTTTGACAACCCGGCAATTTTTTCCTGAAGGCCGAGAATGAAGACAATGCCGAAGGCCTGCGGAAAAAGTGTGACGATGCGCTGCGGGCTGGGGGAGGTCTGTGGTATAACGGGCCCGACTGTGGCCGACCATGCTGTCTGTTGCATTGTGAGAATTAATAACACCATGGCAAGTATCAGAAAGCTGCAATGGCTGCGGAATATTTGTTTCACGTTGCCCTCCAGAAAAGAACTCTTGTAACAAAAAGTAAGTTTAGCAGAAAATTGAGCAAATTTGTCAGGAAAAGTTGCGTAAATATGATAAAGTAGTGTTCATATTAACTTTTTCAGGTGAACTGATTATGCGTCGAGCCATGCAGTATCTGTTATATTCAGTAATTCTGCTGCTGCTTGTTTATTTTTCGTTGAACCTCGGAAACTTTCATATTCCGCCGCAGCAGGTTTTTTCGATACTGCTGGCTAAGGTCACCGGCGGCCCACTGCCCGAAACAGGCCGCTACGAAGATGTTGTGCTGCTGTCGCTGCGCCTGCCCAGGATTATCATGGCCATTCTGGTCGGTGCTTCACTTGGGGTTGCAGGGGCGGTTTCCCAGGGTATTTTTCGCAATCCGCTCGTCAGCCCGTTTATTCTTGGGGTTTCTTCGGGCGCTTCTTTTGGGGCCGGGGTTGCTATTGTTTTTTTCTCGCATATTCCCCATGCGATGGATTTCCTGGCCAGCCTGGGCGGCCTGGTTGCCGTTGTCGCAGCCTTTCTCATCGCCAGGCACCCGGGCGGCTTTACGCCCAGACTTTCGTTGGTTCTTGCCGGGGTAATCATTTCGTCATTTTTTACCTCGATGGTTGGCATCTTAAAATACCTTGCCGACACCGAATCACAGCTGCCGGCATTGACTTTCTGGATGATGGGCAGTTTCAGCGCCATAGACTGGAACAGTCTCAACCCGGTGATTTACGTGATTCCGGTTTGTCTGCTGCTGATGATCATCTTTTCGTGGCAGTTGAATATTCTGTCACTGGGTGATCGCGAAGCTGCCTTTCTCGGCATGGAAACAGAAAAATGGAAAACCTTTTTTCTGTTTCTTGTCGTCATTTCTGTTGGGGCAGGGGTTGCCAGGTGCGGGGTTATCGGCTGGGTCGGGCTGGTTATACCTCATATTGCCAGGGCTATCTCAGGCCCGAATCATCGAGATGTTCTGCCGCTGTCTGCCTTTCTTGGTGCCGGGTTTCTGCTGATTGCCGACAATATTGCCCGGGCGGCCACTTCGGGTGACGTGCCGGTCGGCATTATTACCGCCCTGATCGGCACTCCGTTCTTTGTTTACTTTCTGCGAAGACGGGAGGCAACCATCTGGAGCTGAAAAATACTGCCAAAATTTCGATCAGCGGCTTGAAATTTGCATACAATAAGGATGCACAGGTTCTTAACGGCCTTAATTGCGAAATTTCGGCCGGCGAAAAAATTGCGATCCTCGGGCATAACGGTGCCGGAAAAACCACCTTCTTCAATGTGGTTGCCGGTCTGCTGAAAGGCTACGAAGGCTCGGTCAAGCTTGATAATACCGAGCTGAGCAGAATGAGCCGGGTTGAAATGGCCCGCAAGCTTGCGCTGGTGCCGCAGAAGCATGAGCCGCTTTTTCCCTTTCTGACCAGAGATTTTATTCTGATGGGGCGCTATTCGAGCATCGGCCTGTTCGGAAACCCTGACGCCAGAGATCTTGAGATTGTCGAGACCGCCGCTCGCGAAACCGGTGCTGACAGATTTCTTGATCGGCCATACAATGCTCTTTCGGGCGGCGAAATGCAGCTGGCGCTGATTGCGCGGTCACTGGCCCAGGAATCTGACGTGCTGATTCTTGACGAGCCCAGCACCCACCTTGATTTTCGCAATCGCTTTATCGTCATGGATCTGGTGCGCCAGATATCTGAAACCAGAAAAATTACCCTGTTGATGTCTCTGCACGACCCCAACGACGTTGTGCAGTTTGCTGACCGGGTGGTGGTCATGCACGGCGGCGCAATCGTGGCCGATGGCAAACCTTACGAGATCATCAACGAGAAGCTGCTTGCCGATTATTTCGGTATTCGCGCCCGGGCAATCAGCAACCCCGAAGGTGCCCTGTTTTTTAAAGCTCTTGAAGCTATCGACTGAAACGGGGTAGAATGCCGGTTGGGTGCAATTAAAAAATTGTTCTGAACGAAAATATTACAATCAGGAGAGCTTGAGATGAAAATCAGTGCCAGAAACGTATTGAAGGGTATCGTAAAATCGGTTGAGATCGGTGCAGTTAACGCCGAAGTGGTTATCGAAATCGCCCCAGGCAAAGAAATCTCTTCGATCATCACCAAAACTTCCTGCGAAAGCCTTGGCATTAAAGTCGGCAAAGAAGCCTACGCCGTTATCAAAGCCTCTAATGTCATGATCGGTACCGATTGATCGATGCAATGACCCTCAGGGCTCGAGCTGATCAGTAATCGATGCTCTGAAACCGTTTATTGCTTTAACAAGGTTTCGGCGAGGGTGAGCGCTTCGTCGCGGGTTGTGATTTCGCCCGTAAACTGCGCTTCTTCGAGAGTTTCGAGAATTCGTCTGAATTCGGGGCCGGGTTTGAGCTTGAAATGCCTTATCAGGTCGTTGCCATTTAAAAAGGGCGGCAGATTAGGGCGCTTCAGCTGCTCATAAAACTGATGCATGATCTGGAAAATGCCGGCCGTGAATTCAGCCAGTTCGGTGTCGCCAAGCGAACCAAGCGCCGAATATCGATCGGCCAGCGACAGCAGGGCAATCCCCAGGCCATCACGCCCGGTTTCTGAATAGAATCTGAACAGGCGTTTGTCATTCAAGCCCTGCTGCAGCATAACGCCGGGGCGCATGTGGTTTTTGACCAGTTTCTGCAGATAATGTATCTCATTAAGCGACAGGCGCAGGCGTTCGCCGATATCGCGGGCCAGGTTCGAACCTTCCATTTCATGACCATGAAAAATCGTTTTGCGTGCCTCGCTGTCGTAACGCCGGCAGGGCGGCTTGCCGAGATCGTGCAGCAGGCAGCCGAGTTTGAGGTTCTGTGCATAAGTGCGTGCCCCCGAAACCGTCTCGTTCAGATAGTTCATAAAGCTGTGCCACCACCCGAAAGGTTGATCGATCAACAGCTGTTTTTCGATATTTTCAAGAGTCAGCAGGGTGTGCTCGAAAACATCGAGATGGTGCCATTCATTCTGTTCAACGCCGTGGCAGGCATGCAGCTGCGGCAGTATCACCGCCAGAATGCCGGTGCTGTCCATGATGCGCACCCAGCGGGCGCTGTCGGCGACCCCGAGAACCTTGAACAGCTCATCTCTGATGCGCTCTCCTGAAACCTCTTTGAGTAGTGAAGCCTGACTGACAATCATCTGGTGCAGGTGTGACGAAAATTCGGCGTTAAAAAGGGCGCTGAATCTGAAGGCCCGCATCAAGCGCAGCGGATCATCGGTAAACAACCGGTCAGAGCTTGGTTCAATTCTTCCGGCTGCCAGATCTTCAATACCACCCAACGGGTCATAAAGTTCAATTCGCCCATCTTTCAGCGCCTCTGCCCCTGAACCGAAGAGTGGTGCGGCAATCGAGTTGATAGTAAAATCGCGGGCCCGCAGGTCATCGTCGATGCCGGGGGCCCTGAACTCAGAGATGTCAAAGGTGTAATGTGAACCTTTTACGGCACTGACGACGCGCACCACATGGCGCTCGTCGTCGAGAACCACGAAGCCGGCCCCCGTTGCCCGGGCAAATTCGCGGGCAAAGCCGATAGGGTTGAAACTGGTGGCCAGATCGAGGTCAGGCACCGTGGTACTGCCACGCAGCAGATCGCGGATGCTTCCGCCGACCAGCCAGACCTGCCGTTCTTCAGAAGGCCGCAGAAAACGCAGAATCTCACGCAGCATTCTGACTTCGAGCTGAGGAAGATCTAAACTTTTCACGTTTCTTTCTCCGGCCATCTGGCTCATCTGCTTAACCGGCTGACAAATGTTGCCATAAGGGCTATCTGAATTGGTTTGTTTCAAGGTTTCATAACTTACTAAAGAATAGGCGATCTGGCAAGCTTTATTGCGACTTTGAGCAGCCTTCGTTTTGCAATGTTGCTTCTTATCATTGACAGGGCCATGAAAAAACTTCATTGACCCGAAAAATGGCTCGTGATATCGTTTGTGGGTAGAAAGTAGATTCCTTTTCAAGGAAACAACCCATGCTTCCCACTCCGCAACTTGCCGACCTCGCCCTTAATCTTGTGCGCATTCCCTCAGAAAGCGGGCAGGAAGCCGAAGTCGCTCGCTATATTGAATCACTTGCCATGAGCAACGGCTTTGTGTGCGAGCGCATTTTTGTTGATGAAAACCGCTGGAACCTTCTTGTAACAACGGGCAGTCAACCTCAGACGTTGCTCACCACACATATCGATACCGTTCCGGGCGGGCCCGCCCCGCGCATCGAAGACGGCATCCTGTGGGGACGCGGTTCTTGCGATGCCAAAGGAATTGCCGCTGCCATGTTTTGTGCCCTGTGCGATTTGCGAAATGCCGGCAAACATGATATCGGGCTGCTTCTTGTTGTGGGCGAAGAAACCCACAGCGATGGTGCCAAAGCCGCTGCAAAAAAAATGGCCCCCGTAGAAAGATTTATCAACGGCGAACCCACCGAACTCCAGTTTGTGTCCGGGCAAAAGGGTGTGCTCAAATTTTCTCTCCGTTGTGTAGGTAAATGCGCGCATTCAGGATACCCGGAACTCGGTCACTCTGCGATTCACACACTTCTCGATGCCCTGCAGAAATTGCTCTCCGAGGCCTGGCCTTGCGATTTGCGCCTGGGCAAAACACTCGTAAATGTCGGTGTCATTGAAAGCGGAATTGCAGCCAATGTGAGGGCACCGGGCGCGCGCGCGCTCGTTCTGATGCGCCTTGCCGCCAGTGCTGAACTAACCGAAGCGCGAGTGCGCAGTTTGTTGCCTCCCAACGTTGAAATGGAGATTGACTCCATATCACACCCACAGTTTTTAAGCGTGCCCCCCGATGAGAAAAGCATTGTGGTGGGCTACGGTTCAGACGTTGCGCATCTGCGGCCACTGGGCGAGCCTCTGATGTATGGTCCGGGCAGCATACATGTGGCGCACACCGATCACGAGCACGTTTCTCTGGCAGACCTGGAAACGGCGCGGCAAAAATACATTCAACTCTGCCTGAAAGAAAGCGTAATACCATGAAAAATTCTCTATACTCTAAAATTGAAGCCGCCACGCAGGCCAACTCCGTTCTCTCCGATGCCGAAAAGAAATCGGTATTTCTGGAACTCCGCAACGCTCTTGAAATGGGCGAGGTTCGTTCGGCCGATTGCATAAACGGAATCTGGCAGGTGAACACATTCGTTAAGCAGGGCATTCTACTTGGGTTCCGCATTGGGGTTATGCAGCAGTTCGCGGAAATATCGGGCTACGGGAATTTCCTGGATAAGGACATCGTGCCGCCTCGCCACTTTGAAGCTCACGAAGGCGTGCGCGTTGTGCCGGGTGGAAGCAGTGTGCGCCGTGGCGCGTTTGTAGCCAGGGGCGTAACCATTATGCCTCCCGCATTTATCAACGTTGGTGCCTACGTCGATGCAGATACCATGGTGGATTCTCATGCTCTGGTTGGCAGCTGTGCGCAAGTTGGCAAGCGTGTTCACCTTTCGGCTGCGGCCCAGATTGGTGGCGTTCTCGAGCCTGTGGGCGCGCTTCCTGTCATTATCGAAGATGATGTTATGGTTGGCGGAAACTGCGGCGTATACGAGGGTGTCATTGTGCGCGCGGCGGCTGTGCTTGCTTCCGGCACAATTCTCAACGCTTCCACGGCTGTTTACGATCTCGTAAACGAAAAGGTTTACCGCGCCACAGAAAACGCGCCCCTCGAAATTCCAGCCGGCGCGGTGGTGATACCCGGAGTGCGCATGGTTAAAGGCAAATTTGCCCAGGAAAATGGGCTCGGCATTCAAACCCCCATGATTGTGAAATACCGCGATGCCAGAACCAACGCCCGCACTGCTCTTGAGGGAGCGCTTCGCCATGCTGCCGAATGACGCATTTTCTGCGCGCATTGGTGCCATGCGTCAATCTCTCATCCGGAAAGTTTTCGACTGCAAAAAAAGCACTTCCATCAATCTTGGCCTCGGGCAGCCCTCAGAAAGCGTTCCGCTGCAAATTATCGATGAAGGTATGCGTCGCCTGAAGCAGGGCGACATGGGTTACACGGCAAATGCCGGCATGCTCACGCTGCGCGATAAAATTGCCAGGTCGCACCACCTGCCTTTTGCCGGTTCTGCCGAAAATGTGGTTGTCACCTGCGGAGCGCAGGAAGCCATCGTGGCTGCCATGGCAGCGTGCCTTGATGTTGGCGACGAAGTGATTGTTGCCGATCCGTCGTTTCCAGGGTATGCCATGGCGGCAGAGTTTTTGGGGGCACAGGTTGTCACAGCGCAGCGTTTTGAATCGGAAGATTTTCGTCTGAACACCGGGGCCCTTGCCGGAAAAATTTCTTCACGAACACGCCTTGTGGTTCTAAACTCCCCTGGAAATCCCACCGGAAAGTGCGACACTGAGGCCGAACTTCAGGCCCTTGCCGAGCTGGCTGATAAGCATAATTTTTTCATTTTGTGTGACGAAATTTACGCTGATATTCTCTACACCCAAAGCGAGATGCCTTCAGCCACGCAGTTTTCAAAACGTGCTATTCTGGTGAGTGGTCTTTCCAAAAACGTTGCCATGACGGGCTTTCGTCTGGGGTATCTCATTGCGCCAGATCCCCTGGCCTTAGCTCTCACGCGTGCCCACGCCGTTCTCACCTCATGCGCGCCCACACTTTCACAACACATGGCCGGGTATGTTTTTGAGAATCCACAGCTGCGCAAAGTGCATCTCCCGCTTTACGCCGAACGCCGCCAGAACGCCATAAACGCTTTGCGCACCCACTTGCCGCACACGCCTCACACAATGCCTGATGGTGCGTTCTATATTCTGCTCAACTGCGCCAGATTCACAAACAACTCGCTGGATTTTGCTTTGCAGATTCTCGAGCAGACAGATGTTCTCACCACGCCCGGTCTGGCTTTTGGCGAAAGCACCCGGCAGTGGCTCAGGCTCTCTTTTGCCGGAACGCCCGAAAATTTTACTACCGGGGTTGAGCGCCTGGCTCCGTTTTTTAAAATTCGGGCCACAGATTAATCGCAACTGCGGCATATCCGCATATCCGCATCGACACACTGGTTTGCCTGTTTTTTTTCGCTCTAATTTTATTACCAATATACGGGTTTGTTAATTGCTGCTGCGCAACGCGACCTGGTGGAAATTTTCAAATGTTTTTTCGCATAACCAGTTCCAGCAGCGCTCTTAACTTATCCGGTTACAATGCGGCGTTGTTGAGTTTTTTTGCGACTGAATCGGTTTTTCGCCAGCCCAGGGGCAGCTTGCCGGTCTGCTTTTTAAACACCCTGAAAAAGTAGCTCGGGTTGTTAAACCCTGTTTTAAGGGCAATCGCTTCTATCGATAAATCGGTTTCAGAAAGCAGTTCACAGGCCTTCGAGACTCTTACTGCGTTTAGATATTGCGTCACCGTCTGCCCGGTAAGTTTTTTGAAAACACGGCATAAGTGGCTTTTCGAAACGCTGCACGTTTCAGCAAGCTCTTCGAGATTAACATCTTTTTCAGGGCTGGCATCAAGAATATCTCTGGCCTGAAAGGCGGCCCTGTCGCCACTCTGGCTTTTATCAGCGGTAAACAGTCTGACGAAACTGACCAGCAGTTCGCTGAAAATCAACTGCAGACTGATTTTGTGCCCCCAATATTTGTCTGTGGCTTCTTTTAACAGCTTATGTGCCAGCGCCAGAATCTCAGAATTGCAGTTGTGAACTGTGCACTGACAGGAGGTAAAATTGCTCATCGTCAGCCTGACGTTTTCGCCTGAATCTTTAATCAGCTTCTCAAGCGTGCTTTGAGAAAAAGTAATTATCAAAATCTCGGTGAAAACATCTCTGGGTATGGTTTTGCGACAATCATGCTTCAGAGCGAATGAAATCAGTTTCTCGCTGAGGTGGTAGCTCAGGGCGCTGGTGCTGCTGATAAGCCGGCCCGAGAGACAGACAAAAATCGCCAGATCAGCTGATTTAAAAACGACATTTAGATCGCTTTTCATGCAGCCGCTGAAGAGATAAAGGGAAAATGCCTCATTGTCGGCAATTAGTCGGGTGTTTTCGTGCTCAAGAATGTTTTGCGCAGTCATAAATACCTCTTAACTCATAATACCGCATTTTTCTGAAGCTGGCTTCCCCAGAAAAAGATTGGCTCTCTGAAGATCTGTTAGACCCTGAGAACGCTTTGCGGGCTCTCAGGGTCTAACGGGTAGTTAATTGAATGAAGTCTTAATGGTCGGTATTTACCGGGGGCTGGCTGCTTTGAACATGACCAGTGCCATTGCAGCCGGGGCAACTGTAGGGATACATACCCGGGCCGCCGAACAATCTGCCGGTGCCTTTGCAATGATCGCATATTGCTGACCATGAACCTGATTGCTTCATCGATTCAGAAACAGAGAGACCTGTGACTGTATCCTTTTCCTGAGATTTGCAGAAGGCCAGGTTTTTTTTCAGATAGGTTTCGATGCCTTTGCTGAATTCTGCCAGATCGTTGGGGTCACGGCTGGTCAAAATGTTGCCATCAACAACAACGGGCTGGTCATGAATGACTTCCCCGCCGGCGTTGGTAAGGTCCTGACGAATGTCACCGACTCCGGTAATCATTCTTCCCTTAACCAGGCCGGCACTGATAAGAACCTGCGGGCCATGGCAAATTGAAGCAATCAGTTTGTTGGCCTTGTGTGCCCCTTTAATGAATTCAATGATCTGGGAGTCGGTGCGCATGATGATCGGGTACCAGGCACCGCCAGGTATAACAACCGCACAGTAGTCGGTGACTTTTGCATCAGAAATGTTCTTGGTGACCGGCACCCAGACCGAAGGCCTGAGAAACTTTACGGCCATTACCCGGCCCTTTATCCAGTCGGGTGAAATTACTTCAACTTCGGCACCGCGCGCCAGGAAATAGTCAATCGGATAAGTGGCTTCAACTTCTTCAAACCCGTGGGCAGCAACGATGGCAATTCTGGCACCTGCCATCGATTCAGGGCTTTCAACCGGAACTTTTTCGATGTTGTAAGGCATTCCGGCATCAACTTCATTGAATTCTACCTGGGTAAGTTTGAGTGCCTCGGCTGCAAAAACTGATTGAGAAATCAGCACGATAAGAACGACAAAAATTGTAGCAAATTTGTTCATGTTTAAAACTCCTCAACGAACTAAGATGCTTGTAATTTAGCATCCAATGAAGCTTCTAACAATTCACCACAATCGCATGTTTTGTGAACAATATTGCTCGCCGCTGAATCTATTTTTATCACGCGCTGTTATAGGCTTTCTCCCGTTAGGTCTGAATACAACTCTTTGAGCGTTAAAATATTCTTGTTCTTCAGAACCGTTTCGTATTTAGAAAATATGGATTTTGCTTTCTAATTCGTCTGATTGTTTTAATGGGCCCGTCGTAATACTCATTGTTAAATTTGCAATACAATTACGGAAAGTCGTTTAATAACCAGTTGTAACGATCCCATTCAATCATGTTCACAATCAATCTAAAATATTTGATAATCTGTTTTCAAAATCACCAATTATTTTCTCAAGTTTGTCACCAAACAAGCGCTTTGCGTTTTCATATGATTGATCTTTCAAAAATTCTTTGAATTCGTCTTCTGAAAGATTGTCTATTAAGCATTTTACAAATGCCCCGGATAAAGGGTATGTAAAATCGTCGGGGAGGCTCCCTAAGCCATCTTGCCAGATTTTTCTGATTTGGATTCTGCCCAGAGGGTGTTTTTTCATATATTCTTTAGCCACAGATAGTTTATCCATATTTGTTTGGTCAAAACATACTGCTAATCCCTCATTGATGAACCGACATTTTCGAACATCTTTTGCAAGATGATGTGAAAAGATGTGAGTAATTTCGTGACCTGGGGTTTGTTTGTAAAATGAATAAACTGAAAAATCTAACGGAGATGCAAAACCCAATTGAATTTTAAATTTAGCTAGCGGTTCCTCTCGATTGTCCCAAACAAAAAAATCAATCTTGTGTGGCAAGTCAATTTTGAAAAACGCCTGTATGTTTTTAAACGCTTTCTCTCGCCTTTCAATAAATTCGCTCTGGTTTTCAACTACGGAGGGGTTTTGAAAGTAAAAAATAATCTTATCGCGCTCAACAATTTTCCAGTCGTTAAACAAATTGAAAAAAACCAGAGACCCCTTTCTGAAAACGGGATTTAAATGGACGTATAGATTTAATCCCGCGTAATGCAGGTATGAAAGCCAAAAGCCAATAATTACAATCAACAAGAGAAGTGAGACAAGCACGAACTTATTAAAGGTTGTTTTCATTTCCGGTTCCTTAAGAAGAGAAACCTAAGCCACCAAATCTTATGGCACGTCCAATAGTCATATTAACTATATTGCACTGTTGATCAACATCTATATAAACATTTTCGCTGATCTCTTTGGTTTCAAAGACTTCACCATCTTTAAATTCTATGTAAGCCGTATCGGTATCTGGGAAATATTTAACTTTCATCTGTCTTTCCTCCGAAGGATCTGTCGAAAAATGCATTATGAAAGGTTTCGCCGTCTTCTAATAAAATTACCCTGAAAAATTTACCTGCTTCAGTGATTTTGGCCCATTTTATTATTCTAACGTCAGCTTGGATAACTATTTTCTCGTAATTTTGAATCACAAATGTTATCCATTCATCTTTGATCATTGAGCATTGATCGATCAGTACGCAGTCTATTTGCCTGAAAATACTGAATTGTTTTCGTATAAAAAGTATTGCATCGCCACTTAAGTGGCGCTTATTCTTCATTGGCTATTAATTGTATTTTTTATTTTTGCAGAACGTCGGTCGTGAGCGGAAAGGGCCGACGGGCGTGGGCGTTGCGTGAGCAAGACCCGTGATCCGGCCGGTTTTCTGCCTCGACGCAAATGTTATGCAGTTTTTTTATCTAGTATTGAGTTTTTCAAAAGATTTTCGCACAATTGATTAAGGCTCAAATTTGATTGCAAAGCTTTTATGGATAATAGTTTGTGTAGTTCTTTATTTACGCGAAGC
>JAQUZA010000531.1 GCA_028691595.1 Candidatus Rifleibacteriota bacterium | reverse complement strand
AGGCTGCCGTCTTCTTTAACGACCATATCGCTGCCGTTTTCCTGCCTTATATCTGAAACCAGATTTTCGGTCGACAGTTCGGCATCGGTGCTGTTGAGAAACTTGACCGGGGCGAATTTGCCGGCAGCTGTGTCATACCTGAATACATACAGACCGCTGGCCTGGGGGCCGTAAAAGGCCGATACGAGAATTTCGGGGTTGCCGTCGCCATCGAAATCGTGGGTGGCGAGACCGGTGGCCTGGTCGCCCATCATGAAAAGCTTGTCTTCTGACCCGAGGTTTTCGGAAGCAAAGATCTCTTTGCCTTCAGCCCCGAGAATTTTCAGGGTGACACCATTGGTGTCGAGGTGTGTTTCGATGCTCAGAGTGCCGTCGATGGCTTTGAGCTCAAGACTCCGGCTGGCAACTGCAGCGGCACCGGCAACCCCGGCATTTGCAAGGGCAAGGCAGAGAAAGAATATAATCACAATGTTTTTCATTTTGTGCTCCTGTGGGCTTTCATGTCATTCAGTTAACTGACCTGTAATTCAGGCGCTTACCCCCGGCGGGGGCAATCGAACCTGTATTTTAATTGTTATACTGGTAAAAATTGTTCGATTTCATGATGCTGATGAGCTTGCTGGCGTATTCGGGGTCGGTGGCATAACCGGCTCTCTGCAGTTCGCGTGCGAACTGGTCAGGGTTGCCGGCATTGCGCATTGCCGCGGCGTAGCGGGCGTTCTGCAGCAACCGGCCGTGATCTTCAATCGATTCCTGCCAGCTGTTGTATTTTCTGAAGCTCGCCATTTCGTTAACCATGCGGCCATTGCGGTATTCCTGAGTCGGAACTCTTATCGAGCCGGCGGGGCCGGTTCCCTTGATGCCGAAAAGGTTTTTGGCATCGCCGATCGATGACCCGCCCCAGCCGGTTTCGAGGGCGGCCTGGGCCAGTATTATGGAAGCGGGCACTCCTGACTTTTTGCTTGCTTCTCTGGCTGCGGGGCCGAACAGTCTGCCGAATTCAGCCGGTGAAAGCCTGCCACCCCGATAGTTTGCCAGGGCAGCTTCAGTCTGGGTCGTATTGGTCGTGGTATTCGTGGTTGTCTGATTATTGGCGGGAGCAGGGCTGACCTCTTCTTCGTCGCCCGGGCTGGTTACAACGACATTGGCGTTGTTGTTCGCGTCTTCTTCGGTGTTGGTTGCGGTGGTATTGTTATTGGCCGGCGCGTTGTCATTCTGCGGGAAGGCCTGCTGTATGGTGTTGACCGCTTCTTTGATGGCCGGCATCGCCTTCTGCACCCCTTCGGCCACCCTGGTGATAACGTCGAGAATTTTATCGGCATCGCAGCCGGTCAGGAAAAAAGACGCAACTAACAGCAACAACAGCGGAATTCGTTTGAACTGCCTCATATAACTTACCTTTCATCGTCAGGTTTCTTGCTTACTTTTAAGTCTGGCAACAATAATACGCCACCCGCGTTTATTTAGTAACATAAGTTTTTTGCACTTCGCCGTTTGTAATGGGGGGGATAAATCTGACTTGCCATCATGGCTGAAATCTGCTAAAAACTTGACACATCAATCAATTACGGGCTTATGCAGGATCGCCCGACTAACAGGGAGCGGCAATGAAAATCATCGTTACCGGCGGTGCCGGCTTTATCGGTTCAGCAGTCATCAGGCATCTGATCAAAAATACAGAGCATCAGGTCGTTAACCTCGACAAGCTCACTTACGCCGGCAATCTCGCTTCGCTTAAAGAAGTCGAGACTTCAGACCGCTATCATTTTGCCCGGGTCGACATCTGTGACCGCAACGGCGTTGACCAGGTTTTTGCGGCGCATCGCCCCGATGCCATCATGCATCTTGCCGCTGAATCTCACGTCGATCGCAGCATTGACGGCCCGGCCGCTTTTATTCAGACCAATATTATCGGCACTTACACCCTGCTTGAAGCTGCCAGGGCTTACGCAAAAGACCGCCCCGACTTTCGCTTTCATCATGTCAGCACCGATGAAGTTTATGGTGATCTTGACCTTGACGACAGCCTGTTTACCGAAGAAACACCCTATGACCCCAGTTCGCCCTATTCGGCGAGCAAGGCCAGTTCTGACCACCTGGTGCGTTCGTGGCAGCGCACCTTTGGTCTCAAGGCTCTGATAACCAATTGTTCAAACAACTACGGGCCCTGTCATTTCCCCGAAAAGCTGATTCCATTAGTGATTCTCAATGCCCTCGAATGTAAGCCGCTGCCGATCTACGGCAAGGGCGACCAGATACGTGACTGGCTCTATGTCGAAGACCATGCCCGCGCTCTGTGCACTGTGCTCCTGCAGGGCACTCCGGGGCAGACCTACAACATCGGCGGCCATAACGAAAAGCAGAATATCGAAGTGGTGAAGACGATCTGCGCCATTCTCGACGAGCTCAAGCCCCGTGCTGACAACATAAAGTATCATGAGCAGATAACCTACGTGGCCGACCGGCCCGGGCACGACATGCGTTACGCCATCGATGCCGGCAAGATCGAGCGCGAACTCGGCTGGAAACCTGCTGAAACCTTTGAAACCGGCCTGCGCAAAACCGTGCAGTGGTACCTCGACAACAAATGGTGGTGGGAACCCCTGCGCGAAAAATACCAGCGCGAGCGCCTCGGCCTCAAAAAGTAACCCGGCTGATAGCTGCGCCGTCGAACTTGAGAACATTTTTAATAACCCTTAAATCTCTTTTCATTTGAGAATAAATCGACAAGCGCGCCGGCGGGAATTTATCTTTATGCCGTGCTCAGGTGCTGGGTGTTTTTGTTATAGCCAGTTTTAACAGATTGATCGGAGAGACAAAGATGAACAAAGTTGCGTTGATTACCGGGGTAACCGGCCAGGATGGTGCTTATCTGGCAGAATTTCTGCTGAAGAAGGGCTACGAGGTGCATGGTATCAAGCGGCGTTCGTCGCTTTTCAATACTGACCGCATCGACC
>JAQUZA010000033.1 GCA_028691595.1 Candidatus Rifleibacteriota bacterium | reverse complement strand
GCAATCGAAAAGAGCCAGGACTTGAATGAACGACCGGTTTCGTATCTGTCGAAGGCTTTATAGGCCTTGAGATAAGCTTCCTGGGCGATGTCGTCGATTTCAGATTCAGGCAGGCCGAGATATCTCAGAAAGAAACCGAGTGAACGCCAGGTCTCTTCGATCAGCTGCGAAAATTCTTTTTCATTATTCACACATCAGTTCCTTCTATTAACTCATACGAGTTCGCAGATAGAAAGATAACACATTTATCATGGTTTTTTTATTTCAATGGTTTTTACTGCCAGAGTTTTATCTGGAAGTATTCTGAATGGCATTGCCCTTATTTTTATCTGATCTCCGGGGCGTGCCACAAAAGCTTTACCCGGGCGCGGCAGGGCGAGAATTTTCTGCCGGTCGTCAGATATTGCTGTGATTGAGCCTTCTTGCGGGTTAAAGCTCTGAACAGTCAGATTGTAATCTGTTATTTCAGCGGCGATAGGCGTGAAACCTTCAATCGTTTCGGGAACGCTATCTTCAGCAGAGCCTGTGAGAAAGAAAAACAGGGCAACGAGAAACATGAAGGCCAGAAAGCCCCCCTTAAGGAGTGGATAATACTGAGAAAAGCCACTAAAGGTGTCAGACAGGCTGTTCCAGGTGACTTTCCGGGCCAGGTCATTCAACTTTGCCTTTTCGTGGTTTTCTGCTTCTGAGGCTTGTGATCTGGCGTTTTCTTCGCGGCATTTCTGCAACCAGGCAGCGATTTCTTCTTCTGATGCGATACCAAACTCACAGAGGCTTTCTTTTAATGCTTCGCCGGTTTTTGCAAAGAGATGATGCAGTGTTGGCCTTGAATTAGCGAGTTTTTCAAGATCGCAGGTGCTTTCCATAACCGGGTTGGTCAGGTAAAAAGAAAGGCAGGCGCTGACGAGTTCAACATTGTTTTCGCGTTCAAGGAAAGTAGTTAGAAGGTCGCGAATTTCTGCAAATTCAAAGTGAACAAGTGAGCTGATAGCCTTTTCCCTGACCCTGAGTTCTTTGTCTGATAGCATAGAGGCAAGCAGCTGTCTGGCGCTCTCGGGGTTGAGGCGGCAGAGGCTACGAAGCAGTGAGGTTCTGATAATCAGCGATGGCGAGTTGATGAAAAGGCGAATCTGTAACAGGAAATTTTCGCTGTCGAAGGTTGCCAGGTATTCGAGAGCAGCAGCTACCAGATCTTCATTGTCGTTGCGCAGGAATTTTCTGGCTTTTTCGAGCCATCCTGAATCCTGGTTGATCACTGCAGCTCTGAAGGCCGCGGGAAGAAGAGCTGAACCTGGTTTTGCCACGCCGAAAGCTTTTGCGATAACTCCTGATGAACTTTTTTCGCCGGCGATTCTGATGCGCAGAAGTGTTTTCATCAATTCTTCAGGGTCATCAACAGTTTCAGAGGCTGAAGAACTCAGAACGGGTGTTTTGGCCGGTTCGGCTTTTGTTGCAGCAAGATGCAGGAGCTCGGACTTTTCGGTGCTGGTCTGTGCTGCAACTGCCTCGGCAACTTCCTGCACCTGCATTTTTTCACGCAGCAGGTTTACAAGCTCTTTTTTGGTAGCAGTGTCGGCATTTTCGTAGGTGCTTATGCAGCTTTGCACAAATTTTCTGGCCTTAAGGCGCTTCGGGTACCTGGCAACGGTTGCCATGTACTGTTTGTAGTCAGGGCACAATTCTGCCATTTTAATCATGGCGCAGCAGTTTTTTTGCAGCTCGAGCAGATACTTCTGACGTTCAGGCGGTGCCTTTTCGATAAGATCGCAAATTCTGAAGGGCATTTCCCGGTCAGGGTTCGAGATGATGATAGCAGAGAGAATTTTCAGGAGTTTCTCGTCATTTTCGTGACTGAGAAGTTCGATGAGACTTGAGCGGTTAAGGTTGAAGGGCATAACCGAAATGGCTCTCAATGCGGCCAGTCGTGTGTAATAATCGCCTTTGCGCAGGGATTGAGCTAAAAAAACGGCGGCGCTTTGCGGGTGGCGCCGGGCCAGACCCCTGATGGCAGTGGCTCTGATGATTGGGTCTGATGACATCACCAGTTTGTCAAAATTCTTTTGCAGCCGCTCTGGAAAACGATTGATGACGGTTTCAAGGCTGGCAATCTGCAGAACCGTTGAATCACTGCTTAGACAGGTTTCGAGAAGGTCTGCAAGTTGTTCAGGCCAGAAATGTGTACACCTTTTTATGATTTCAGCCTGGACGACCGGGCTTGAGGTTGATTGCCAGAGGATATTTATCGTTTGCACGGCCCCATCTTTTTTTAGTGTCGAAGTGGGGGTTTTGTTGATCGCCTGGAGCTGCTCCTGTGGTGTCATGCGGGCAAATTCGGCCGGAGTTACCCTGGAATCTTTTTTGGGGGCGCTTTTAACGCCGGGCAGGCGTTCGCTCACGGCCGATATTGCATGGTCGAGAAGCATGCAACATTCTGCATCATCTTCTATCTGTTTCCGGGTTTTCAGTGTCTGGAGCAATTCTTGTGAATTGCCTTCGCGAATAGCTTTTTCAATGGCAAAGACTCTGAAAATTTTGACCGGAGCAGAAAGTTCACTTAAGAGATTTTGAAGATCTTCCAATTGTCAAACCTTGCTGAACTTACTCAATTTAGCTGAAGCAAACACCATTCTGCCTTATGCAGTTTAATCTTGCAACGAATTTCGCCAATCAGCAGGGCAAACGCACTAAAACACTTCAAATCCTCAATTGGACTGGATTCCCGCTTTCCCCCTTTCGGGGACAAGCGCGGAATGACATGATTTGTTTCCGTTATTCCGGGCGTAGACCCGGAATCTATGAATTTAATGCGTTTGCCCTGCGCCAATCAGCGGGGGGCAGTGGCAAACCCGTGCAATTCATCTAATTATCAGGAAAAGCTTTGAATATTGTGCTCGTAAAGATAAAGCCTGAAAGGGGCCCGCCATCTGTCCGGGTCAGCTGATATGGAAGATTCGTGTTTGAATGCTTTGCAAATTTAGGGGATATTGATACATTTCGTGGGGGTGTACATTTAAAGAAAATTGGGGAAATCCCTTTGTCCTTTTGAATTGCAGATGTTTTGCAGTCTTCAGACAGAAAAAAATCTTTAGCCCTTGCGCCTGTTTAAAAAAACTGTCATAATTAACGGTACCAGTTCGAAAGACTGTCTTTGTTTTAAGTTGTTGTAATCGAGTAGCCCTATAAGTATGTGAGTATCAAAGGGGGTTGCCATGAGGCACCACAACGCATTGAGTATCGTTCTTACCGTATTGTTCTTCTTCGCTTTTTCTACCGGCATAGATGCCGCTTCCAAGCAGCGTCCAGCCAAGTCTCCAAAAGATCTTTATAAAGAATTGATGCTGCACCTCGACGAAGTCGAACAGCAGGCTCCCAAGTGCCAGGTCAGCGTCTACAAAATGCGCGACGCTCTCAATAAGCTTTATTCACATATCAGCGGCGATCTTACCGACCCTTTCAATAATGGTGGCCAGCTTGCGGTTCCCGACATGGAAAAGGGTGCCGGCATGTATGATCGTGCTAACAAGCTCAGAGACGAAGCTCTCAAGAAAGAACTTTTCAGTCTGGTGAATAACCACGTTTCTGTTGGTTATCAGAGAGCCCAGGATCTCGTTTTCGGTGACATCGACAACCGCAGCGGTTATGTCGAATGTGTTTACACAGGCCGCAAACTTAAAACCAGTGGCGAACCCGATGCTACCAACATGAATATCGAACATTCGTGGCCCCAGTCTAAGGGTGCCGTGGGCATTGCCAAATGTGACCTGCACCACCTTTTCCCTTCTGATTCAAAGGCTAACGGTATCAGGGGCAACAACCCGTTTGGTTTTGTCAATAGTGCCTCCTGGGAACAAGGCGGCAGCAAAACTGATGGTGATGTTTTTGAAGTTCGCAAAGAACAGCGCGGCAACACTGCCCGTGGTCTCTTCTACTTCGCTATTCGCTATGGCAAAAACATCAGTGATGCCGAAGAAGCAACTCTTCGCAAATGGCACAAGGAAGACCCGGTCGATGAACTCGAAAAGAAGCGCAACGACCGCGTGCAGAATTTTCAGAATAATCGCAATCCCTTCGTAGATAACCCTGAATATGTAGAACAGATTTCTGATTTCTGATTCAAATAAGCTAAAACATCAGTGCCCTGCAGAAACCTGCAGGGCACTGATGTTTTAGGCGTTTAAAAAACCAGCTACTGTCAGGGCTCTTGAACTGGTTTCAACTCTAAGATGGCAGCAACAGCTTCAGGGTCGAGGCGGTATTCGCTGTCAAGGCCGCCGCAAAAGCCGTGGGCCGAGAGCAGGCGCAGGGTCAGGCGGTTCCATTTTAATGTTTGACCCGAAACTGTGTCGACGAGATTCACGTCGCCTTTTTCAAAGAGCCCGTCACCCCAGGGGCTGGGGATTTTTCCACGATCATCTCTTACTTTGATGCGATAGCGGTTCTCGACGACAATTTCTTCTTCCATAAGGTCGGTGCCGAGGTCTGCGAGTTGCTGCAGTCTGTCGGCAATCTGCCGGGGTGTAATGGCGAGGCGTGCCAGGCTTTGCCGGTCAGCGGAGATGATGTCTGCGAGTTTGCGGTCATCGCTGCCAAGAAACCCTTTAAGAGTGAGCACTCCAGGTTGCATTTTCGCCTGAACAAGGTCAAGTTCGGGAGTTTGTTTCACTGCGCCTGTCCTTTCTCATGAAAACTTGTCGTAGAAAATCTGGGTTTTAGGCATGCCTTTGCCGGTCAGAACTTTTTCGCAGGCATCTATCATGCCGGGGCTGCCGCAGAGATAGGCTTCGATTTCCTTCATGTCACCATAATTGCTGGCGACAACGTCGGTTATGAGCCCCTTTGTATAGGGGTGGTCGCTGTCATCGCGTGACAATGCCGGCACAAATCTGAACCATGGGTGCTGTTTTTCTATGGCCTTGAATTCATCGACATAATAAAGGTCTTTAACCCCGACCGCCCCAAAGAAAAAGGTGGTTTTGCGGTTGTTTATGCCCCGGTCAATCATATCGAGAATAATGCTGCGAATGGGAGCCAGGCCTGACCCACCGGCAATGCAGACGATTTCCCGGTTGGTGTCACGTAGAAAGAAATCACCAAACGGGCCGATCAGTTTGACCGGGTCACCTTCTTTGAGGTGCTTGAAGACATAGGTGGTAACCATACCATTCGGAACATATCTTATGATGAGTTCAAGGGCGCGGTTATCTTTGGGAGCTGAGCTGATCGAATAGGCGCGGGAAGTTTCTTCTCTGATATCATCGTAGGGTTTGCTGAACAGGTTGGCAAACTGGCCCGCCTTGAATTTGATGCTTTCGCCTTCGGGCAGCTTAAAGCGCAGGCCTTTGATATCATGGGTGAAGTCGGTGATTTTTTCTATGACTGTCGAGAATTCTTTTATGCTCAGCAGTTCTTCTGGAACCTGAATTTTGACGTTATTTTTAACTTTTATCTGACACGACAGCCTTACATTGTTTTTGCGTTCTTCATCGTTCAGATAGGGTGTTTCGGTGGGCAGCAGCGGGCCACCACCTTCAAGGACTTTGCATTTGCAGGTGCCGCAGCTGCCGCGCCCACCGCAGCCCGATGGCAGAAAGAGTTTCTGGCTTGAAAGAGTTGTCAGCAGACTGGCACCGCCCTCAACCCTGAATGATTTTTCGCCATCATTGACATCGATATTTACTTCGCCATAGTTGGCAAAAAAGTATTCGGCAATCAACAGCAGAATGGTCAAGCCGCCGCTGAGACAGCTGATTACCAGAATTGCAGTTAGAATCGGTGACATGGTTTGATCCCTTATCAGTTGATTTTTACAATGCCAGAAAAGCCGATAAACGCCATGGCAATGATGCCAGTGATGATAAGTGCGATTCCGGGGCCTTCAAGTTCAGGTATTACTTTTGACTTCTTTTCCATGCGCACCCTGATTCCTGCAAGGGCGGTAATTGCCAGAGCCCAGCCTGTGCCGGCACCCAGACCGTAGGCTATCGACTGCATTAAAGTATACTGGCGGATCACCAGAAACAGAGCGCAGCCAAGAATGGCGCAGTTCACTGTTATCAAAGGCAGAAAGATTCCGAGAGTCAGATAAAGAAGGGTGCTGACCCTTTCGATCACCATCTCAATTATCTGGGTAAAGGCAGCGATAACGATTATGAAGGCTATATACTGCAGATATTCAAGATTGAACGGAACAAGCAGTTTGTGAAATACCAGCCAGTTGAGGGGGGCGGTGAAAGTAGAGACAAAGATTACCGCTGCGCCCAGCCCCATGGAACTTTTCAGGTCTTTTGAAACGGCGAGAAACGAACACATGCCAAGAAAGTTGGTCAGCAGGATGTTGTTGGTGGTGATGGCAGCGAAGAAGATAACGAGAGGGTGAATGTTTTGTATATCCATACTTTTACCTCTTTGCTCCGCTGGTCTTAAAAGCACGCACGACCCAGATGAAGGTGGCCAGAGCGAAGAAACCGCTTGGGGCAATGACCATCATGTTCCATCTTGTCCAGTCTGAGGGCAGAACCTGTATCCCGAAAAAAGTGCCAAGGCCAAGAGGTTCGCGGATCATGGCGATGGGCAGTAATACAAGCGAATAGCCAATGCCGGCCCCGATGCCGTCGAGCACCGCATCGACCGGTTTGTTGCCCATGGCATAGCCCTCGGTTCGGCCCATGACAATACAGTTGGTAATGATCAGACCAACGTATGGCCCAAGTTCGTTGCTGATTTCAGGAAGATAAGCATCGAGAACGATCTTGATGAAAATAACGTAGGCGGCTATTACCAGCACCTGCACGATCATACGTACCCGTCTTGGAATGACGTTGCGCAGCAATGATACGGTCAGGCACGACATCATAAGCGTAAATATCAGGCCAAGGCACATTACCAGAGTGTTTTTTACCAGGTTGGTAACGGCCAGAGCTGAGCAGATGCCGAGTATCTGCCCGATTACGGGGTTTTCATCCCAGAGCATGCGCTTAAGAGCATTCATGCCTTTGGCGGGTCCGGTGCTCATAGGTTATTTCCCCCTTCGTTCAATTTCAGGAAGTTGTTTATCGTGCTGTTAACAATCTTTTCGATGGCATTTGAGGTTCCGGTTGCTCCGGTTATGCCATCGACTTCATCAGGATTTTTTGCAGAACCCTCTGCGACCATTTTTAGACGTAAGCCATCACTGCGAACGGTTGAGAAAGGCTTGCCGGCAAATCTGGCCTTGAACTCAGGTTCACTGATACGGCCACCGAGACCTGGGGTTTCGCCATGCTGTGTAAACTCCAGGCCTGAAATGGTATTGTTATCGAGGTTCAGGGCGATAAAACCTGAGATGTTGTCCCAGAAACCCTGCCCTTTGAAAGCTATGACGAATAATTTTGCCGATGACCGGCCCGGTCGGTAACATTCGTATTGTGGCTGAGAAGGAAAGCTTATGGGGCTGGTTTCGGCGGCAAAAAGTGCCGGGATTGCTGTGTCGTCAACCTGACGATCAGCAGGTAGCAACCCGAAAAGCTTAAGTATTACCTTTTGCCTGGCAATGGTGCGATTGGCCGAAATTTTATCGGCAAGCAGAGAATTTATACCGCTGACCATGAAGACAAAGACTGCCGTGATAGCAAGTGTGAAAAGAACTGTTCTGATTTTCTCGTTCATGCAGTCTTTTCCTTTTTATGCAGTTTTTCGTATTCGGTAACTCCGATCTCGATCAACGGCCCAAAGGTGTTTCCGAGCAGTATTGCGAACATAAAACCGGCATTGAAGGCCGACATGCTTCTGATGATGGCAGCCAGAAAGCCGATAAGAATTGCATATATCCAGCGCGCCTTGTTGTTCATTGGTGCCGTGATCGGTTCTGTCACCATAAATACAGCGGCAAAGAGAGTTCCACCCGCAAAGATGTTGACCATGGTTCCTTTTAGGAGTGGTAGAACATCGATTTCAACCCCGGGAAGATGCAGCATGAGCTTAGCGAGAAATAGCCCGATGAAGGGTCCAATCAGCAGCGGGATAAAAATAACCTTCTGATAAAGCAGGTAGGCCAGGCTGAGCAGAATGAGAAGCGAACTGGTTTCGCCAAGGCAGCCATTGATGTTGCCAAAAAACAGGCGGCTCAGAGAGATATTCTCGAATGATTTCAAGGCCTTCGCGGCTTCGTCGGCGTTTTGTGCATTGAGGGCTTCGCGGCGGTGATTGTTGAGCTTTTTAACGGAGGTCAGGGTAGTGGCGCTGGTAATGCCATCAACGGCGAACATGCTGGTGTCAACCGCTGCGGTTCTGGTGCTGGCAGTATAGGCAGCAAACCCGGCGATGCTACCCTGGAATGGTACATACCAGCTGGCGGCCATGACTGCAGGAAAACTGATATAGAGAAAGCAGCGCCCAACCATGGCCGGATTGAAAATGTTTTTTCCAAAGCCGCCAAAGGTCATCTTGGCAAAAATCATGCAGAAAAAGCCGCCGACTGCAATCTGCCAGAACGGCACGTTGGGCGGGCTGATCAGGCCCAGCAGGGCCCCGGTAACAAGGGCGGCGGCAGAGGCCGGTTTCCCTTCGCGGCGGGTAAAAAGATATTCTGCCAGCCAGCAGCAGAACATCGAGAAAAAAACAAAAACTGCTGACCGCCAGCCAAAATTATAGACGGCACCTGCAAGTGGCAGGCTCAGAGCCGCAAGCATGTTGATCTGCGGCTTCTGATATTGAACATATTGCTTGAGAAATTGTGACATACTTCCTCGGTTTCTCGGGGTGTTTATTTGCAGTTGAGGGCTTCGCGAATAATGTTAAGACAGTCTTCGGGGTGTGTCAACGGCAGGGCATGGCCACCATCGGTGATGATTTGCAAAGCCGCTTCGGGCAACGATTCTTTGAGAAGGTTTTTCTGGTTTTCGTATGAGCATACGGCATCTTTATCGCCTATTAGAGCGACAATCGGGCATTTGATTGTTTTGAGGTTGTTTTTAACCTCTTCAAGAGTTTTGAGCATCGAGTTTTTATCAGTCATCAAGGCCATCATCGATTCAAAGCGGGTGTAACGCGGCATCCAGGTTTCGCGGTATTCATCAGTGAGTTGACCTGGTGAAAACAGGTTTTCAAGGTGCTTGAGCATGCGATTTTGCGAAAGCAATGGCAGAAGAATGCCAAGAGCGGTGCCCAATATGGCACCTTTGGCGAGGTCTGGTAGTGAAGAAGGCTTTTCGTCTGGATTATCAGGGGTAAGATAGGGTGCGGCCATAATAATTCCCTTAACTTTGTCGGGATATTTAATGGCGATGCGGCAGGCAATGTGACAACCCATCGAATAACCGAAAAGCCAGGTTTTGCCGTTGCATCTGGCATCAATCAGTTCGGCAAAAACTTCTGTATCCAGCCATGGATCATTATTTTCGTTGATAAGTTCTTCGCTGCCATTGTGACCGGGCCTGTCGGGCATAATCAGGCGACAATCAAGGCCCTCTGACCTGGCGAGTATGGCAGAAAAATCCTTGCGGCTCCCGGGGTTACCGTGCAGAAAAAGTAATGGTTCGCCTTTACCTGTTTCAGAGAAGGAGATACGGGTCTCTTTTATTTCAATGGCGGTAGTCTGTTCAAGTGAACTCATGTATTAACCTCAGACATTTTTTGCCATTCTATCACAGAGTTGGCTTCTTTCTTAGAGAATCGCAGAAAAAAGTGCCAGGCAAAATCAGGTTTGAAAAAAAATGATGAGGGTTATGGATGCAACGAAATTTTTTTGTTATACTGAAGTTAGAGAGACGCCTGACTTTGTACCTTCTGCTTGAGTCTTCTCGGCCGGGACAAGGTGAGGGGCCGCACAAAACAGAGAAGAGAGTTGTACAGTCTAAAGACTGGTTGAGGTTAAATCACTGAGCAGATGCCTCAGGTTTTTTTTGCCGAATTTTCAGGCAAAGTGAAAACGTTCACAATACAAATAATGGTTTCTCTTCTTCAATCTTGTTTGCAGATGTCTGTTAAAGTTGCTTAGAAGAAGTTTTCAGATGATAAACCAGTCGGTTTTGATCTTTTTCTCTCTGAAGATGCATGCTGCCGGGTCGCAGGGCATTTTAAGAATTGCGAATCTGCTGCAGGTCTTGCATTCTGGCTGAAGGGCGGGTTTGGAACTTTTTTCTCGTTTCATTCTGGCCTCCTCAAATCTGATTCTAAAATAACTATCGGCATTTTTGCCAAAACCGGAAAGAGCAACAGGCGTTTTGCTTTGTTGCTATGGTTTGCGTTTGTCTGTCGGGGCCTGATAGGGTTTATTCGTGTTCGCGGGTTTCGAAAAACTTGATTTCAGGCCATTCTTTCATGATGTAATTCAAGCGCCATTTATCAGGAGCCATGAGCGTAAGTGCTTCGGCGGTATCGTAAGCGAGGCTGGTTTTATAGCGCTTTTTAAACTCTTCGAGCTTTCGTTCATCATCGCTGTCTATCCATCTGGCAATAGAAAAATCGACATGTTCGTAGATTGCATCGACGCTGTATTCTTCTTTCAGTCGCGACATGGTAACGTCGAACTGCAGTACTCCTACGGCTCCGATTAGATAGTCGTTGCCGAACAGGGGCCGAAAAACCTGAACAGCACCTTCTTCTGACAGTTGCAGCAGACCTTTTTGCAGTTGTTTGGTTTTAAGGGGATTTTTTAGAATGACGCGCTTGAAAATTTCGGGAGCAAAATTGGGAATGCCGGTAAATTTAAGAGGCTCTTTAATTGTAAAAGTATCACCAATTTTGATGGTTCCGCGGTTGTGGATGCCTATTATGTCACCGGGGTAGGCTTCTTCAACGTTCTGACGATCCTGGGCCATGAAAATTGTAGCGTTGGCAAGGGTTATTTCGCGGCCAAGGCGGTGATGCATCACCTTCATACCGCGGGTAAACTTGCCTGAGCAGATTCTGACAAAAGCAATGCGGTCACGATGTGCAGGGTCCATGTTTGCCTGAATTTTGAAGGCGAAACCTGAGAAGTCTGGTTCATAAGGTGACACAACCCTTGTTTCGGTGGGTCGTGGGGTTGGCGGGGGCGAAAGTTCGACAAACGCATCGAGGAGTTCCTGGATGCCAAAGTTGTTGAGGGCGCTGCCGAAGAAGACCGGGGTTTGATTGCCACGCAGGTAATGCTCATGGTCGAATGGAGCCGCTGCGCCTTCGAGAAGTTCGAGGTCATCGCGGAGTTCCTGGGCCTGGAAGCCGAGAATCTCATCGAGCTTAGGGTCGGAAAGGCTTTTGATCTTGATTACATCCTGGGGTCGGCGCGCTTCGCCTGGTCTGAAAAGAACGATTTCTTTTCTATAGATGTTATACACGCCCTTGAAGGTTTTGCCCATGCCGATTGGCCATGAGAGCGGCGCGCACTCAACCTGCAGTTTATTTTCGATTTCCTGCATGAGATCGAGTGGCATGCGGCCTTCGCGGTCGAGCTTATTTATCAGGGTTATGATCGGGGTGTTGCGCATACGGCAGATCGACATCAGTTTTTCTGTCTGGGTTTCGACACCCTTAACGCTGTCGATGACCATCAGAGCACTGTCTACTGCAGTTAACACGCGATAGGTGTCTTCAGAGAAGTCCTGGTGGCCGGGGGTATCGAGCAGATTGATTTCAAAATCGCGGTAGTCGAACTTCATAACTGAGGTCGTGACTGAAATGCCGCGTTCCTGCTCAATTTTCATCCAGTCGCTGGTGGCGTGGCGATCTGACTTGCGTGCTTTGATTGCCCCTGCCATCTGAATGGCACCGCCAAACAGCAGGAGTTTTTCCGTTAATGTTGTTTTGCCGGCATCGGGGTGGCTGATGATGCCAAAGCACCGGCGTCGGTCGATTTCAGGTTTATTATGTTTATGCATAGAGTCCTCGCGGCCACAAAAATAGAGAGGATACTATACAGGAAAACCCGCCAGTGGTCAATAAAGCTCAGGCAGCGATATCGAGTCTGCCCTGCATAAGCTGTTTTACCTGCAGAGCACGGGTAAGTTCCGCCATATCAGGGTTTTCCTCGCCGGTTGGCATAATGGCGTTATTGATAATTTCGTTGGCTTTTTTTATGGTTTCCTTGGGGTCATTTGTGGCAATGTTCAGTGTTGGAACGGTTTTGGCCTGATTGAGCATGTAGCGGTAGCGTTCAAGTGGTTCAAGGTTGAGTGCCCCTTCGGTTGGTCGAAGGTTTTGGCTGTAGCTATCGGAGCGTTCAGGCTGTTTCTCTTCTTCGAGGTAGTCTGAAAGAGTCTTCGTGTGCAGAGAAGAAGTGTTTGTGGATTGAGCACTTCCGGTGCCGGTTTTTACCGACCCGATGTTTTTGTACGCGGTCAGAGAATCGTTAATGTTCATGTTTGCCTGTCCTTAATTGTCTATGTATGAACAAATTATCGGCACAGCAGATGCTGAACATTAATGACCGGGTTTTAGCAATTTTAAAGGCCGATTGTCGTAAAAATCAGGGGAAGTTTGTTTGAGGTTATGCTAAAATCAGTGCAACAAAATTAGTTTCGAGGTTTGATAAAATGCCTGATGTGATTGAATTTGCCAGACAGCTTGTTGATTTTTGCTACACCAGCCCGACTGCTTTTCATGCCGTCGCTTCAACCAGAAATATTCTTGAAAAAAACAAGTTTCAGCAGCTTTCTGAGGCTGACGAATGGAAAATTAAAGCTGGCGGCCGTTATTACATCATCAGAAATGATTCGGCTCTCATTGCCTTTATTGCTGGCAGCAAGCCAGTGACCTCAACCGGGTTCAGAATTGTCGGGGCGCACACTGATTCACCCTGTTTTCGCATTAAGCCAGCCCCTGAAATGGTTTCAGAAGAAAAGTATCTAAAGATAAACACTGAAGTATATGGCGGGCCAATTCTCAGTACCTGGTTTGACCGGCCACTGTCAATAGCCGGGCGGGTTGTCTGTCGCAGCAGTGATCTGCTTAAGCCTGCCGTAAAGCTTGTAAATATTGCCCGACCGGTTTGCATTATTCCAAATATTGCCATTCACATGAACCCGGATGCCAATACCGGCTTTGCGCCCAATAAACAGGTTGATACAATACCGGTGCTTGGTCAGATCAGCCAGAAACTTGAAGAAAAGGGCTTTCTGCAGAAAATGCTGGCAGCCGAGCTCAAGCTCAAGCCGACTGAAATTCTTGATTTTGACCTGTTTCTTTACGAACACGAAAAGGGCTGTTTGACAGGTGCCGGCAATGAATTTATCTCTGCCGGTCGCATCGATAACCTGGCTTCGGTTCTTTCGGGTATCGAAGCTCTCTGTTCAGCCGGCAAACCTGCCTCGACCTGTGTTATGGCCTGTTTTGATCACGAAGAGGTTGGCAGTTCAACTTCACAGGGCGCTGATTCTCAGATTCTTGCCGATCTGCTCGAAAGAATTGTGATTGGTCTGGGTGGTGGCCGCAGCGAATTTTTCAGGGCTCTGGCAAAATCGTTTATTATTTCTGCTGACGGAGCGCATGCGGTTCACCCCAATCTGGGCGGAAAAGCCGACCCGACATCAAGGCCGATCGTGAATGGCGGCATTGCCATAAAACTCAGTGCCAATAGAAGCTATACCTCTGATGCCGTTTCTGGTGCTGTGTTTGCTCAGATATGCGAAAAGGCTGGCGTCAAAGTGCAGCGGTTTGTCAATCGCTCAGATATGCGTGGTGGCTCGACCATTGGCCCGATTTCTTCAACCC
>JAQUZA010000530.1 GCA_028691595.1 Candidatus Rifleibacteriota bacterium | reverse complement strand
TGAACTGCGAAAAATGCTGGCGGGTCTGCCTGGGGCTGAGGTAAGAACCAGAGAAGGCCAGGGAATGTTCATGATGCGCATGGGAAGCGCCGATGCCGATAAACTCGAGGTGCAGATCCGTGGTTTTGACCTTAATACTGCTGATGCCCTCGGAGTTGAAGTTGAAAAGCTTCTGAAGAGTATCGAAGGCATTACCGATGTCAAACTTGGCCGTGAAGAAGGTGTGCCCGAGCGCATTGTCGTTATTGACCGTGCCAGGGCAGCCGATCAGAAACTTACTATTTCAAAAATCTCGTCGTTTCTCGAGACGATGATGGCCGGCAGCAGTGCCGGAAATCTTCGCGAAGGCGGCGATGAATATAAGATTCTTGTTAAGGCCAACAATGCCGAATACATGAATCTCGATGAAATTCTCAATCTTAGTGTAACCAACTCTGCCGGGCAGCAGGTTATGTTGCGCAATGTCGCTTACATTTCCAGTCAGAAGGGCCCCACACAAATCGAACGTCGCGACCAGGAAAGAATTCTCAACGTTTCTGCCAATGTTGAGGGTCGACCCCTCGGTTTTGTGATCAGAGAGGTTCAGGAGCGTCTGCGTGAAATACCCCTGCCTGCCAATTTCAGTATTATAATGGCCGGAGATTATGAAGAACAGCAGAAATCTTTTCGTGAACTGCTTTTCAGCTTCGCGTTGGCGTTGATACTGGTATATATGGTCATGGCTGTGCAGTATGAATCTCTTTACGATCCGGTCATCGTAATGGTTACCGTGCCCCTTTCGATTATCGGGGTGGTTCCGTTGCTTTATTTTACCGGTACTACCTTCAATGTTCAGTCTTTCATCGGTTGCATAATGCTGGGTGGCATAGTGGTTAACAACTCGATTCTTCTTGTCGACCATATCAACACCCTGCGTGCCCGGGGATATACAGATATAACGAAGATTGTTGCCGAGGCCGCCCACAATCGTTGTCGCCCCATCATGATGACTGCCATGACAACGATGCTTGGTCTTCTGCCTCTGGCTATTGGCCTTGGTGAAGGCGGTGAAGTTCAGGCTCCCATGGCTAGAGCGGTAATCGGAGGTCTTTTGTGCGCTCTTTTTATATCACTGCTGATAATTCCAGTTGTGTATATCGAGTTTGACCTGGCTTTTCGTGGCAGCAGCAGCCAGAAAAGGCCGACAGAAGAGGAAAAACATGAAACTGCATAAAATAATTAAGTTCCCCGAGGGAATGCTCTATCTGGCGCTGTGGCTGGCTCTGGTTTCGTCTGTTGAACCCGGCATGGCTTCTGCTCAGGTTGCCTCAGAGGGCAAAATGCTCTCTGAACCTGTCAGCTGCAAGAATTTTGGGGCGTTCAATATTTTTGTGAATTCTGGTGCCTCTCTGACTCTTTCGCTTGATAAGGCAATCTCAAGTGCCCTGAACCACAATATTGCTCTCAAGGTTGAGCGAATAAAACCCGAAATTGCCAGAACGATCGTCGAAGACGAGCGCTCGCGCTTTGATGCGGTTGTTGGTGCTGAGTTTTCAGCCGCTGAACGCATTGGTAAGACTCTGGTTCAACCTGTTAAATTGAATAAATCTGTTTCTAACCATACCGACGCGGCTGTTTCACTCGAAAAACTCTCAACTTCAGGCACATCAAGCTCGATCGATCTGAGTGTCAGCCGCAGCAGATCATCGACATCTGACAGTCTTTTTGCAACCAGACTGGGAGTCTCTCTTTCCCACCCGCTGCGTCGTGGGTCTGGTCGCGAAGTCAACCTGGTTTCGCTGCGGCAGGCGGAGCTTGAACTTTCGTGGTCTGAATACGAGCTCAAGGCCTTTATTCTCAATCTGGTTGCCAGCATTGAAAATCAATACTGGGAATATTACCTGAGTTTGAAGCAGCTCGAAATCGTCAGAGAATCACTTGAGCTGGCAAGGCAGCAACGTGAAGAGACCAATAAGCGTATTGAAGCCGGCAGTATCGCGGAATCAGAAGAAGCGGCAGCTGAAGCCGAAGTTGCGCTCAGGATCGAAGATCTGATCAATGCCGAAAGCGCGGCAGTAGAAAAGGCTATATCGTTGCTGCGCTCTCTTAACCCCGATAATGCAGATTTCTGGCAGATCAGACCCGAACTTACCGATGCCCCGGTTTTATCACGACCAGAAAGACTCGCGCTCGAAGAGCATATTGCGGTTGCTCTCGAAATGCGCCCTGAGCTGCAGCAGGCCAGGATTATGTGGTCTCGGGATGAGCTTGAAGTTGTTGCCAGTCGTAATGGGTTACTGCCACAGCTTGATTTTTTTCTGACCCTCGGCAAGACAGGTTATTCGACTTCTTTTTCGGCTTCTAACCCCAAAGCAGGCGATAAGGGCGATTATGATGTAACCGCCGGGTTTACCTATGAGATGTCCAGGGGGCGTCGGGCTGCCAGAGCTAAGCTGAGCCGGGCAAAGGCCAATGCTCTGATGCGCCACGAGGCGTTGAATAATCTTGAACAATTGATCAAAGAAGATGTTATCAAGGCCTATATTGAAGTTGAAAGAACTATGCAGCAACTCTCGGCAACGGCAGCAACTTCACAAAAACAGCTCGAAAAGCTGCGCGTTGAAGAGGTGAAGTTCAATGTCGGAAAAACCACTGCTTTTCAGGTCGCCCAGGCCCAGCGAGATCTTACCGCCGCGCGAATAGCTGAAGCACGTGCTGCCGTTGGCTACACCACTTCTGTAGTCGAGCTTCTGCGTGCCGACGGGTCATTGCTTGAAAGAAATGGGATTCTGTCAGGGAAAAATCAGCAGCATAAAAATTAATTAAAAATAGTTAAACTTTTGTTCGTTATGGTCGTATAATCCCGTCTTTGACACTTGCGATAATAAAAAACACCCTCAACGACTCATAAACAAAGGGTTTTCGAGCCATTGAAGGTGCGTTAAAAAGTGAGTAATGTTTTAAGTTTTCGTTTTTTTTATAATTT
>JAQUZA010000529.1 GCA_028691595.1 Candidatus Rifleibacteriota bacterium | reverse complement strand
ATCAGGTGTTTGCGCCGTTAACCATTTTTGGCCAGGATAAACAGCAGCAGACATCTTCGGCAGACAAGGTTCATAATAGCGGTGGGCAGCATGGTGAAAGCGCTTATGGGCCCCTTTCTCTTGAAGCGATCTCGAATACCTGGAAACGGGAAGGTATTGATAAGGCCCTGCCTCTGGCCCGCCAGCGTCTGCTGATGACCCCGGAAGATCCGCATGCCAACGGCATGCTCGGTAATATTTATCTCGAAAGAATGAACGTGCCGCAGGCGCTTGCCTGCCTCAGTCGTGCCTACTGGCGTGATCCAGATTCGCCGGTGGTTATTTACGTTCTGGGTCAGGCATTTCAGGCCGGCTATTTCGCGCCACAGGTCGATCTCTGTCGTGACAGGCTCCAGCAGCTGCCAGCCTGTCAGGCGAATCCTGAGCAATACCGTTTTGGGGTTGAAATGTTTCTCAAATGTGATGAGCCCGAAACCCAGGTCTTTCTTAACGGCCGGCCAATGGGGCTTTGCCCGGTGCAGATAAGAAACGTCAGACCAGGCAGCGTTGAGATTCTCTGGAAACGCAAGAATGGTCATGAAAAGCCTTTAACGGTTAGCCTTGAAGAGGCTACCGTTGCCAAGTATCGTTACCACCCTGACTCCGGGCATGTTTCTGATGAAATAAGCCGGACTGGCGCAGTAACTGTTATAACTGCCTCAGGTGCCAGAGAGCTTTCAGACCTGGTCGGCGAATTCCTTGTCGATGATCTGAGCAAACTACCCAATCCGGCGATTGACAAGTGTCTGGAGGAATAAGAGATGAATTATCCCGAATATTTTGCTCTGGCGCTGGTAGTGTTTGGCCTGAGCGCTTATGTGGCTTATGAATGGCTGAAGCTGCGTCGTAAGATCAAAGATATTCTTGCAACTCCGACCTCGCAGATCGCTTCATTGCTGAATGGCCCGAAAACCAGGCAGGGTCAGACCGTAGAAGTGAAGGGAATGGTCATGCCTGCCGGTCCAATTCTGAATGCTCCCTATACTGATCGCGACTGCGTTTTCTACCATTCAGTCAAGAAAGACAAGGTCAAAGAAGTTTCGCGCGACCTGGGTGGCAAAACCAGAAGTCATATTCGTTACAATACTGTCGAAGAACTCAGAAGCACCGATCTCTTCTATGTTGAAGATCACACCGGCAAAATTGCCGTTGACCCGGCAGGCCTCGAAATTGAGGGGGTCAGGGTAATGAACACCGAGAAATCATGCGATGGTAACCCCGGTGCTGGTTTTCTTGGCATTTTCAGGCCTCCGGAGGGTGATTATTACATGGCGGTGTTGAAAGAAGAGCACATTCTGCCCCCGAAGAAGCGCGTCTATCTCATTGGTCAGCTTTTTCAGGGCCGCCAGGGGCCGTTTATCGGCGCTCCGGTTGAAAAGACTACCACGGCCTTTCTTTCGGTCAAGACCGAAGAAACCCTTGTCGAAGAAAATCGCCGGCAGCTGTATTTTTATACCGCAGCCTGGGCTCTGGCGGTAATCGCCGGGGTTTTCTTCATCGGTATGTCGCGATAACACAAAATCTACTTAACCTGCTTTGATCTCACCGTGAACCCCAAAGTCATATAAGTATGTGACCAAACTGCCAGATTGATTACTTTTTAACCGCTGCAGGTTGAAAAACCTGCAATGTCACCTTTTTTTCTGCTCATAAAGTATTTTGAGAGCGGGGCATTTTCATTGAAAAATGCGTGGGGAAGTGATAGTTTTTGGTATCGGGGAAAGCACTTACAGCGCAAAACAATCATCAGGTGAGATAATGAACAAAGAAGAACTCAAGAAACTTGAAGCAACCCTCTGGTACACCGCCGACACTCTACGGGCCAATTCAGATCTGAAATCGTCTGAGTATTCAACCCCGGTGCTTGGTTTGATTTTTTTGAAGTTCGCCGACAACAAATACAGTCTGGTTGAAGACGAAATTAAGAGTGAATTCAAAAAACTCAAAGGCACTCGCCGCGAGCGCCTGATAGAAGAAATTGCCCTTGAAAAATGCGGTTTTTATCTGCCGCCAGAAGCCCGTTATGAGTATCTGTTGAATCTGCCTGAAAAGGAAGATCTGGCTTCTGCTATCAAAAAAGCAATGCAGGCAATCGAAAATCATAAGCCTGAACTGCTCGACACCTTGCCGCAGGATGAATATTTTCGTCTCAATCGCCGCAAAGAAGGCAACAAAGATGTTATTGACAACACCACCCTGATTCGTCTGCTGAAAAACTTTGCCGACATACCCAAAACCGCCGGCGGCGATATGTTTGGGCAGATTTACGAATATTTTCTCGGAAAATTTGCCATGGCCGAGGGGCAGGGCGGCGGTGAATTCTTCACCCCGCGCTCGGTGGTTCGCCTGATGGTGCAGATTATAGAACCGCATAACGGAACGGTGTTTGATCCGGCCTGTGGTTCAGGCGGCATGTTCGTGCAGTCGGCGCAGTTTATCGACGAACGAAAAACTCCCGGCGAAGACACGAGTCTGTTTGTGTATGGCAGCGAGAAGACTCTCGAAACCGTGAAGCTTGCCAAGATGAATATCGCTGTGAACGGCCTGAGAGGCGATATCCGGCAGGCGAATTCTTACTATGACGACGTTCACAAGAGTTTCGGCAGGTTTGACTACGTGCTGGCCAATCCGCCTTTTAATGTTGATGATGTCAATCTTGCCCGGGTCGAAAGCGACCAGCGTTTTAACACCTATGGGGTGCCGCGCAACAAGGGCGATGCCAAAAAGAAAGACAAGGGCGCTGCTACCGTGCCCAATGCCAACTATCTCTGGATAAATCTTTTTGCCACCTCTCTCAAACAGGGTGGCCGAGCCGCGCTGGTCATGGCAAATTCTGCTTCTGATGCCCGGCACAGCGAAGCTGATATCCGCAAAAGTCTTATCGACAACAATTTGATCTATGGCATGCTCACGCTGCCGTCGAACATG
>JAQUZA010000528.1 GCA_028691595.1 Candidatus Rifleibacteriota bacterium | reverse complement strand
TGTAGACAAATCTGCAGAAGCTGTTGAAATCTGAAAACAAAGGCCATAATCAGCCGCCCTGGCTGACAATTTTGCTCAATTCAGCAATACTGTCAGAAAAGCTTACAGCCTCATTGATACCCTGTTTTATGTAAGCCTCAATAAGTGGGTGCTTTTTTATCGCTTCATCAATTCTTGGGTCAGAGCCGGCTTTATACGCACCCAGGCTGATTGCGTCGGCATTTTTAATGTAAGTTGAGTAGATGTTTCGCAATTTACCGGCAAGGTCAAAGTGGCTTTTCTCAGTGATTTCCGGCATTAGACGTGAGATGCTGCCGAGAATGTCAACTGCAGGGTAAATGTTCTGGTGTGCCAGTTCGCGGCTGAGAAGCAGGTGTCCGTCAAGAATACCTCTGACCGCATCGGCCACCGGCTCATCCATGTCACCACCTTCGACAAGTACGGTATAAATGCCGGTGATTGTGCCCTTTTTGGATGTACCGGCCCTTTCGAGTAACTTGGGCAGCAGAGAAAAAACCGAAGGAGTGTAACCTCTGGTTGTTGGCGGCTCACCAACGGCGAGACCAATTTCGCGCTGCGCCAGAGCAAACCTTGTTACTGAATCCATCATCAGCATCACGTTCTTGTCTTTATCGCGAAAATACTCGGCAATAGCTGTGGCTGTAAAGGCAGCTTTAACCCTCACCAGCGCCGGCTGCTCTGATGTGGCAACCACAACAATCGACCGGCGCATGCCTTCAGGGCCAAGATCTTTTTCGAGAAATTCACGCACTTCGCGGCCGCGCTCGCCCACCAGGGCGACAACATTGATATCTGCCTGAGAAGAACGGCAGATCATGCCCATAAGAGTACTTTTTCCAACCCCTGAACCGGCGAAAATACCCATTCGCTGGCCACCGCCTATTGTCAGCAGCCCATCCAGAACCTTTACGCCTGTGGGCAGTGGCTTTTGTATGCGTTTGCGGGTCAGGGGATTCGGTGGTGCCCGATTGATAGGAACGCGGTTAATGCCTGAAGGAAAGTCTCCCTTGTCGTCGATTGGATTGCCCAGGCCATCAAGCATGCGGCCGAGAAGTTCTTCGCCGGCCGGCGCTGTCAGGGGCATACCGGTTGGCACTACTTCAGACCCCTGACGCACACCTTCGGTATGAATCAGCGGCATCAGAAGAACACTTCCACGCCTGAAGCCAACAATCTCGCAGGGCAACGGCCCCTGGGGAGTGATTATATGACAGACATCGCCAACCGGGTTCTGTGGGCCTGTCGCTTCGATAAGCAAACCGACAACCTGGGTTACTCGACCATTGACCCTGATTGGGTCAGTGTTTTCAAGTACCGACGAATATTCCGAAAATGGAAAACTCATTTATAAACCTGCCTGGGATTTTCTGAATTTCTCAAGCAGAGCTTTCTCGAGCTCGCGTGCCTGGCTTTCAATTGTAGCATCGATAGTGCCAACCCCGGTTTCAATTTTGATTCCACCAGGCGAGAGTGAGGCGTCTTCGATAATTCTTAACTCAGTAACAGAACTCAGTCTGGCCATAAACTGATCTTTGTGAGCCTGACACATGCTCTTGTCACGCAGGTTGATACGCATGACTATTTTGTCTACCTCTGATACGTGGTTCAGGGCCATGTCAATATTGCGCAGAATAATTTCCGGCTGGGCTACCGGTTCAACCTTGATTACCGATTTTGCAAACGAGATGATCAGCTTGAGCATTTCTTCTTCAGAGGCTTTAAGAATGCCCATACGGCTTGTCTGCAATTCATTGATCAGCGCTTCTGACTCGAGCATGAGGTTTTTCCAGTCCAGTTCGGCTTCATGCAGACCTTCGGCTTCTCCAGCCGACCTGCCCTTGTCTTCTCCGGCCGAATAGCCCTCCTGATAGGCCTTTTCGCGCAATGAATCAACTTCGAGCCTGGCTGCTTTTTTTAGGGCCTCAGCTTCTGATCTCGAGGCTTCAGCAATTGAATTCGCTGCTTCTTTAGCCATTTGCAGAGTTCTGGCGGCTTCGACTTCGACTTCCTGCCGGCGTTTGATCATGGCCTGACTCATTTCCTGCTCTTTGGTGGTCAGTTCACGTTCTTTCTGCTGTAGTGATGCTTCCCAGCTTTTTAGCTCTTCTTCAAGCGCTTCAAGCTCGAGTTCTTTAACTTTAATTGCTTCGAGAACTGCTGCATGACGCGATTTTCTCGCTGCCTGAGATAGAAAGGATTCAGGACGGGCAAACTGCGCTGGTTTTGCTTCGCTGGAGTCGTGGTCGCCCCCGACCTCAGGCTCATCTTCGCCGCCCTCTGGCGTTTTGGTCAGTATTTTTTCGCCGCTGCCCGCCAGGTGCTCGGGGGAAAGAGCTCGAAAAGCCTCTTCCGCAAAGGCATCTTCGGCCGGGTCTATCAAGACTTCAGGCTTGGCGATCTTTTGATGATGCTGAATAAAGACAGGCTTTTCCGTATCAATTTTGATCTGGCTGGCCTTGAAGATTTTTCCCATGCAGAAGTTTTCCTTAAGAGATTAGACCGTCGTTTGGACGATTGATATACAGTTCTTTGCCGTTAATCAGTTCAGCAACCACATTCATTATTCTTTCGCGGGCGGCTTCTACATCGGCTTCGCGCGCAGGTCCGATCAGGGTGATTTCGCCCTTCAGATCACTCAGGCCTCGTTGTGACATATTGTTGGCCAGATTTTTAAGTACGGCCGGGGGTGCACCTTTGAGCGAAACTGCAAGATCTCTGGTTCTGATAAGCTTTAGAAGCTTCTGAACACCTCGGGCATCAGCATAAGCAAGGTCTTCAAACATCAGAATCTTTTTTCGCAGCTCAAGAACGACCTGCGGCACATCTTTGGCAAGGCCGGTCATAATGTTTCGATTGGTTTTTGTGTCGCAGTGGCGCATAATATTCGCCAGAATTTCAAGGCCGGTAATGGCACCAAGTTGAGTCTTAGCCAATCAATTCCTCCTC
>JAQUZA010000527.1 GCA_028691595.1 Candidatus Rifleibacteriota bacterium | reverse complement strand
ATTTCTGAGCCAGTCTTCGAGTCGAGAAAAAATTGTTTTCTGACTGAAATCACCAAAGAACAACCTCGACTTTTTTTGCCTCTTTGCAATCATGTAATTTGTGAAAAGCTTTGCTCAATATTTACAACAAGTGCATTTTGAGGCTAAATTATTCTTGCTGGCTGCGACCTTGCTTCCTGGACAGCCGAAGTTTTGTTGCCTTGTACCCTGTTATTTTAACATATCTTGTTCCTGGCTTAGCATTTTAATATTTGTTTTAGCTGATGATTTGCGCGGTTATTGATAGTTGAAAGCCGCCCTGGATTGAATACAATAAAATGTCTTTGCCACTTAGCTGATGGCCTGTCACATATGAGTTCGCATCTGGTGTGTTACCCTCGCTTTTCCCCTTTGTCGCATAAAAACTGGAATGATGGGTAAATCACGGCTTCAGATGTGACAAATAGCTAAGCCATATCGACTCTAGCCTCTTTCGAGGGAAAAGACCTGTTATCTGACAGGCATCCGATAAAGTTATTTTTCACTTTGAACTCAGGTTATTGAGAATCCAATGGGTTTCCCCGGGAAACTGCGCGAAATTATGATTTTTTACGAAAGATGTATTGTGTTAAACTTCTTTCTGTAAAAACTAACATCGTTTCTATTTCCAACAGGAGAATCTATGCCAGCTACAAGTGTTATCCAGGAAATCCCGGGTCTTTATAAAATAATTCCGCTGAAAATATTGCGGCGTACCCCCGGCGTTAATTTTGACTGCCTTGAAAGAGATGTATTGCCCTCGATCGATGCCATTGATCGTGTCATTCATACAACCGGCGCTGTTTCGCCCGGCCCGGTCGGCGAAGTAAAACGGCCCTGGTATATGCACCCAAACCAGGCTGACAACCTGATGGTTCTTTATGGTGAGCGCCATGTCGAGATTTACACCAGAAAACATGGCCGAATTGTGACTGTAGATGTGACCCCTGATCGCATTATCATAGACGGTGAGCTCGCCTATGATGGCCCGGCGATGCTTGTCTGGCCCTGTGATGTCTTCCATCGTATCCGCAGCTGCGAAGTAAAGGGTTCAGCCTCAGTTAATTTTGCTGTGCATACCCCCGGATTCGATCTCAAAACCAACTTTAATATTTATGACCTGAACCCTGAGACTGGTGAATACAGGGTTATTCGTGCCGGTCACCTCGACCAGCCGACCACAGATTCAAACCAATAAAATCCCTGCCACAGATGAACACAGATTCACACTGATTGGCATATATATAAAACCATCAATTTTCCGGTGATTTATCCGTGTCTATCTGTGTTCATCCGTGGTAATTCTTCATCCGTAGCCTAAAGGGTTTCTAAAAGCTTAAGCGTTTTTTCAGGCAATGGCGGCACAATTTTATCCTTTTCAGCTTCTTTTCCTGGCTTCTTTGGCAGAATAGGCAGATTCCGGTCAGGGTTTCCATCAGTGGTGCCGTTTGGTTTCAATTCGTTTTCCTGCTCTTGAGATCTTTTAATAATTTTCTCGTAATTATCATAACTGTCTTCATCATCAGGAACCAGTTTCTGCGATGCTGCCGGAAGAGCTTTGAAAAGAGCCGCTCCATAGTCTGGCCCCATGTGATCACTGACTTTGCCCTTTTCATTATTTTCATCGGCGAACAGAACTTTTTTGCCATCTGTGTAAATCATGCTTGGCCTGGTAACGTGACAATATTTGAAGACTTTTCGAGGCGGTACCATGGTGATAAGATCGTTTTGGTGTACCCATCTGAAAATTTGTGAAACTTTGCTGCCATAAGCCTTTAAAAATTTATCATTACCAACCCTTGGGCTGCCAAAAACTTCGATTTGATGAACAGCAATACCATCTGTTTCAAGCCTGAAGGCAGCCAGGGTTGCTAAAGCACCACCAAGGCTGTGACCGGTTACCCACAAAGGCTTGTTGGTAAGACCAATGTGTTCTGAACACTTCTTTTTAAAATCATCATAAACCAGGTTCAGAGCCCGGTAAAAGCCGCGGTGAATTTTTACGCCTTTTCCCCATTTATCGACCTTTGTTTTTCCAATGGCAAAGTCGGTGGTTATCCAGTCCCGCACGGAACTGGCAAAATTGTCCTTGTTAAACTTGGTTTCTGAGCCCCTGAACACAACCATAACCATCTTATCATTTGACATGATAATTACCTGGGTATCAGAAAAGCGGTCTCTCTCGTTTATAAAGTCGAACTTACTGAAGCCATAAAGATTAAAAAGCTTCTGATAATTCTCTTTAAAACTCTCAAAGTTTTTTGCATCGACCTTCCAGTTGTAGCAATAAATAGAGGGAAGCATGCATAAGTAAGTGTTTAAAATATCATGCCCCTTCAAGCTTTGTTTAAAATGTTCGGGGTAACAGTTCCCGCCCCTGACACCCGCCCAGGAAACGCCTGAAGTGCAAAGGGCAAACACTAGAAGAATGCAGAACACGAAGCTGTAAGGGTTTCTTGCTGTTTTTCCCATACGGTGACCTCCATCTTGCTAAGACAGACTTGATAAGACTATTTTTAAAATATTCTATTTAAGCATATACTGCCCGGTATGAAAAAGTTGCTGTGTTAACAACTTTTTTCTTTAATTATTTTATCTGTGTCTATCTGTGTTCATCCGCGGTAATTCTTCTTTCCTTATTCTCAACGATAATAAATTCAAAATTAAGTTCATCCGTGGTTGACTTTTGATAGTTTGGTATATATAGTCCTTTTTGGACTATACCAAAATGGAGCTGGCCATAAAGTGAATCTGCGGTTGAGAATTGACCCCCGAAGCGACTCGCCCATTTATCGGCAGATAAGTGAGCAGATCGCCAGCATGGTCGAGGCCGGAAAATTGCGTCGGGGCGAGCATCTGCCACCAGAACGCGAGCTGGCCCTGCAACTTAAAATTGCCCGGGGTACTGTTAAAAAGGCCTATGAGTCGCTGGTGCAACAGAGGTATATCG
>JAQUZA010000526.1 GCA_028691595.1 Candidatus Rifleibacteriota bacterium | reverse complement strand
AGCTCCGATAATGGCCCAACCAGCCAGTGCTCCGGCTCCAGTTGTCAACATGGCTCCTGCACCGGCACCTGTATCAGCAGCCAAACCAGCTGCAGACAGCTCAAAAGTTCGCAAAATCCTTCTTGAAGTGGTCAGCGAAAAAACCGGCTACCCCATTGAAATGCTCAACCCTGACATGGATATGGAAGCCGATCTCGGCATTGACTCGATCAAACGCGTCGAAATCATGTCTTCGATGCAGGAAAGACTGCCAGAAGCACCGGTAGTGCAGCCAGATCAACTTGGCAAACTACGCACCCTCACTCAGATACTTGATCACCTCAGCGCCGGAACCCCGGCTTCTTCATCAATTATTGCACCCGCCCAGGCTACTGCGCCTGTTTCACACGCAGCTGCCCGGCCGGCAGCAAACATTCAGCCTGTATTACTTGAAGTGGTCAGCGAAAAAACCGGCTACCCGGTTGAAATGCTGAACCTTGATATGGATATGGAAGCCGATCTCGGCATCGACTCGATCAAACGCGTCGAAATTATGTCGGCAATGCAGGAACGCCTGCCCGATGCACCGGTTGTGCAACCTGATCAACTTGGCAAATTGCGCACTCTCACCCAGATTCTCCAACATCTTGGTGCCGGCAGCAACAATAATGCTACCGCCTCTCATCCAGCCACCCAGGCTGCCGGTTCAGCGCCCACACCTGCCAGGGCAAACGTTCAGCCCGTTCTGATCGAAATTGTCAGTGAAAAAACCGGATACCCGGCTGAAATGCTCAACCTCGATATGGATATGGAAGCCGATCTCGGTATCGACTCGATCAAACGCGTCGAAATCATGTCTGCGGTTCAGGAACGCCTGCCGGATGCCCCGGTAATTCAACCTGACCAGCTTGGTAAACTCCGCACTCTTACCCAGATAATCGAATTCATTGGTGGCTCAGCTGCAGGTAATTCGTCAGCAGCGGCACCGACCGCGGCGACTCCTTCGGCGGCACCCGCGGCCAATACCGCTCAGACAGCACCTGATTCAGGCAGAATCGATGCGGTTCTGCTTGAAGTAATCGCCGATAAAACCGGTTACCCGCCCGAAATGCTCAACCCGGAAATGGATATGGAAGCCGATCTCGGTATTGACTCGATCAAAAGAGTCGAAATTCTGTCTGCCTTTCAGGAACGCGTCCCCGAGGCTCCCGTAGTTCAACCCGGCGATCTTGGCAAATTCCGCACCATTTCTCAGATTCTCGGTTATCTCAAAGCCTCCTCTGCATCGCCGGCAGCAACAGAAAACAAGCCCTCAGCTCCGGCAGAAGCACAAACCCTTCAGGCAACAGCCTGCCCGATCAGACGCACCGTGCTTCAGGCTGTTGAACTTCAAGGCGAAGCGACCGGAAAAACCGTTCTAAAGGATGGCGACCGCCTGATCATAACCAATGACGACCCTGAACTGGCCAACGCCCTGGCAAGCAGCTTCGCCGTTCAGGGCATTGCCGCCGAAAAGCGTTCCCTGACCGAAATTACCTCCGGTTCTTTCGACGAAAATATCAAAGGCCTGGTAATTCTCGCTCCCGTTCCAGAAAAAGCGGCATTGAACCTCTGGGAAAGCCAGTCAGAAGAATGGCTTAAAGATGTGTTCATGGCCACCCAGAAAGCCGGCCCAACTCTGCGAAAGAACAACGGCCTCGTTGCCACAATTTCCAGACTCGACGGCAATTTCGGCCTTGAATCTATTACCAGAACGGTTGATCCAGTGCAAGGCGGTCTTGCAGGCCTGATCAAAACCATCAGGTATGAATGGCCCGAAGTAACCCCACGGGCGATAGACCTTGACTACAGATTCAAAAATTGTGACGATGCGGCAGCAAAGCTTACCGCAGAACTTATTTATGAAGGCCCCATCGAAACCGGCTTGAGCAGATCATCACGCTTTACTATTGAAGAGCTTGAAGCACCTCTTAGCGAAAATTCAGCAGCTCCAGCGAATTTTCAAAAGGGCGATGTCGTCCTTGTAACAGGTGGTGCCAGGGGTGTGACTGCCGAAACAGCTGTTGCCTTCGCGCAGAAATATCAGACAACCATGGTTCTGATCGGCAGATCGCCTGAACCGGTTGCTGAACCTGCCTGGTTAAAAAGTCTGCAGGCAGAGCCCGCCATCAAAGAAGCTATTCTTAAAAACAGCGGACGAAAAATGATGCCAAAGGAGCTTGAAGCCGAATTTAAAGCTGCAATGGCCAACCGTGAAGTGTTGCATAACCTCGAACGCATTCGCCAGACCGGCAGCAAAGTATTCTATTACTCGGCCGATATTCGCAACGGTGAAGATATCGAACGGGTGATCGATCAGGCCAGAAATGAAGCCGGAGCAATCACCGGGATTATTCATGGAGCCGGGGTCCTGCGTGACCGCCGTATCGAAGACAAAACCAGAGATCAGCTCGACGATGTCATGGATACAAAGGTAGCCGGCCTGCGTCACGTATTGAAAGCCGTCATCAAAGACAACCTCAAAGCCGTGGTGCTGTTCTCGTCATTCTCTGGTCGCGGTGGCCGCCTCGGCCAGGTCGACTATGCCATGGCCAATGAAGTTCTCAACAAAGTGGCTCAGAAACTGCGCATTCTCAGACCTGAATGCCGGGTAATGTCGTTTAACTGGGGCCCCTGGGATGGCGGCATGGTCACTCCAGCCCTGAGAAATGTTTTCATAGCCGAAGGTATCGGCCTGATTCCCCTGCATGATGGTGCCCGGCAGCCGGTAATTGAACTGACCAACCCGGCCGAGAATGCCATAGAAATTGGCATCATGGGAACTCTTGAAGGACAGGGGGCTTTGGAACCCGCAAAAAAGTTCGTTGAGGCATTTGACTTTGAGCTGAGCCTCAAAGACAATGCCTGGCTTAAAGATCACGTTCTCAACGGTGACCCGGTGCTGCCGATGGCCATGGCGGGCGAATTGATGGCACAGGGTGCCGCAAACCGCA
>JAQUZA010000525.1 GCA_028691595.1 Candidatus Rifleibacteriota bacterium | reverse complement strand
ATTAAGTCGTTTAAGGTCTTCTGCCAGTGAAGGAAGTAAAATTTGATTCATGGTTTGTCAGTTTAACTTATCATGACGTTTTTTTGCGAAAAAACCCAAAGTTTTCAAATTTTCTCCCCCATCTACACGCAATCGCCGCAAATCCTGTGTTGACAAGAACTCCACCCCTTTATATATATGGAGTTCCTAAACCTGCCAGCAGTTGTTAATCAGTGTCCATCCGCGTTAATCCGTGGGAAATCTTTCTTCCAGGCCTGCAAAAGGTTTTAAGCCAGCCAGCAAGTGTTAATCCGTGGGAAATCTTTCTCATCTTCAGCAGTATAGCCCCGGTTGCATAAACACCCTTACTGCAATAGAATCACGATCATATCAATAGAAAGTTGAGTTTATCCGTGGTCGCCAGAAGAAAAGAAGAACGCATTATAACCATTCTCCAGGAGCTCAGCAGTATACATTCGCCAACCGGTTTTACCAGAAATGCCCTGAACCATATAGAAAAGCTGGTAAAAAAAGAAGGTTTCAAAACCAGTTACACCAACAAAGGTGCTTTAATAGTCTGCAATCATCCTGCCCCGCAAATGGCAGTTGCTGGTCATGTCGACACCCTTGGGCTGATGGTCAAAGAAATCCGTGGCGACGGTCAGTTGAACTTTACCAGGCTCGGAGGGCCAATCCTGTCGGCTTTTGAAGGCCGCACGGTTCGTATTTTCTGCAGTAACGGCAAGCAATATTCTGGCAGTCTTATTCTCAACAACCCGGCAGCTCATGTTAACAACAAGGCATCAGAAGAACCCCGCACCGATCTAAGCATGCATATAAGGCTGGATGCCGAGGTCAGCTGCGCCAAAGAAACCGAAAAACTCGGAATTCAGATCGGAGATTTTGCCGCTTTCGATGCTGGTTTTGAATACACAGACACTGGTTTTGTAAAAAGTCATTTTCTTGACGACAAGGCTGGTTGCGCTGCCATGCTCGACGCAATGTTTACCCTTGGCAGCAAGGCTCTAACACGAATTCCGGTAATGTTTTTCTTTTCGAACTTTGAAGAGGTTGGGCATGGTGCCTGCGCCGGCATCGCCTCTTCAGTAAAAGAACTTCTGGTAGTCGATATGGGTGTTGTCGGGTCTGGTGTTGCCGGCATCGAAACCGCCGTTTCGATTTGTGCAAAAGACTCGAGCGGGCCATATGATTACGAATTGCGTCTGCAACTTGTTGAGCTTGCGAAAAGGAACAAATTGCCTTTCAAGCTCGATGTTTTTCCATTCTACGGTTCAGACGGTTCGGCTGCCTTGCGGGCCGGCTACGATCTGCGGGTCGGTTTGATCGGGCCGGGGGTTTCAGCTTCACATGGCAATGAGCGCACTCACATCAAGGGTCTCAACGCCACACGCGACCTGATTATCGCCTGGTTGAAAAGCTGACCTGAACTTAGCTTTTGACATCTGAGTCGGGAAGAAAAAAAGGGCTGTCCCCATCGGCGGGACAGCCCTTTTGCTGGTCAATCAGCTGTGTTTACTGGTTTCTGATGGTTTTATCAATGGTTCTGATAAGCAGGTTCGAACCATAAACCGGAACAGAAGTTTTATAGGTACGGGATTTATTTTTATCTGAACCAAGGACCGGGGCACTCCATTTCCAGGTGCTCCAGGGGTTGGCCGGATCAGTGAGAGTCCCACCGGGGTAGTAGTCCCAGTCACGGGCGTTGTCAGTTGCATAGATATGTATCGGGATAGCCATCGGGAACTGAGCTTCAGCACCCCTGAAGATGGCAGTCTCCTTGTCGGTGTAACTTGCAACCTTGCCGGAAGATTCAGCAGAGCTTGACCAACCGGAGGTAATCGATCTAGAGAGCTCTTTTCCTAAGGAATCAAAATACCTGTATGTCAGAGTGGCGGTTGCAACACCGGCGTTGTCACTGACACCAACCTGGAAAATAGCCTCAACATTGTCTTCAAGGAATCTTGGCGGCAGGAATGAAGTACCATTACCAGTAGCATTATCGATCTGCTTGGTGTAGGCAGCATCTTTGAACGGAGCGACAATCTTGTCTCCCATTGATTTTAACGACTGGTAATAGTTTACCTGGCCGTTGATATAACCATCAACCGTTGAGTCTGGAGTCCAGGTTACGCTCTGGTCGTTGAAGTTTTCATTGAAGGTTGTATTAGTCAGGTTCTTGAATGAATACTGTTCGTATTTAGAGACCGGAACACCGGCGTTGCGAGCGGCCTTAAGCATAATCGGGAAATAGGATACGGTATTATCCTTAAGTTCGGTCATAACACCAAAGGGGTTCGGAGGAAGAATGTCGCGAACATGCAATGCGAGGTTCAGCTCGGAGTCTGGCAGGGCATTACCTGATGAATCGGTAACGCCAAGGAAGAATTTGTAAGGATTAATCGTATTGCTTCCCTTGTTGTGGTAGCCAGGCGTATTGTTAGCGTAGCCTGCAGGAATCTTGAGGCTGTCACCTTCGCCAATTCTGACAAAGCCGATGGGCATCTTGTAATAAATCTTGGCAAAGTATGAGACGTTGCCGTTTGGCTGAGTTTCACTGAAGGTCTGAGTGTCTTTCTGCAGACGGTTATTGTTCTCGATAACTGCACCAGCGGCATTTTTGCTGTAGAAGTGGCTGTAAAGAGTATCAAAGTTATGGGCAGCCGGTTTCTTCAGATATTTGCCGGTAGCATCGCGAGAAGAGCTTTCGAACGAGATTTTAACCTTGCGGCTGAAAAGTTTGGCAAAGACCGGCTTCAGGTTAAGAGAAGCACTGGGCTTCTGTGATGCCATCAGGCCGGCGATTTTTGTCTTGGTAGTTACGTTATGGGATCTGTTGGTATCAAAAGTGCTCTTTGAAGTAATACCAAGTTCAGTATCGACGGCTTCCCAGGGGTTATTGTCAGAGAAAGCGATTCTGATCTGTGCCGGGTTGGCTTTGCCGCTGGGTCCGATTCCTTGAGCGAAATTCTGCCCAGTTTCA
>JAQUZA010000524.1 GCA_028691595.1 Candidatus Rifleibacteriota bacterium | reverse complement strand
GATTTAGGAGCAAAACCCATGCCGATGCATGGGCCGCAGGCGTTCTCGAGAAGTCTGGCTCCGGCGGCGACCAGGTAAGAAAGCTTTCCTTCGTCGGCCAGCATTCGCAAAACCTGACGAGACCCTGGTGCAATGCCAAGCGACAGTCTCGGGTGAACGGTTTTGCCCTTAAGAATGCAGGCAGCCCTGGTAAGGTCGGTATAGCTTGAATTTGTACAGCTGCCAATCATCACCTGGTCAACCTTAAGGTGTTCGAGTTCTGAAACAGGTTTGACAATATCTGGCATATGAGGGCATGCGGCAAGAGGCACTACGGTACTGAGATCAAGATCGATGACTCTGTCGTAAGTGGCATCTGCATCAGCTTTAAGTTCGACCCAGTCAGCTTCACGACCCTGAGCTTTGAGAAAGCGCCTGGTCTCGTTGTCACTGGGGAATACAGAGGTGGTTGCCCCGAGTTCAGCGCCCATATTGGTAATAGTGGCGCGTTCAGGCACTGTCAAGGTGTCAACTCCCGGGCCGGCATATTCATAAACGTAGCCGACGCCACCTTTTACGGTTTCGCGGCGCAGGATTTCGAGAATTACATCTTTGGCGGCAACCCATGGCTGAAGCTTACCGGTCAGATTAACTTTTACCACCATTGGCATTTTAAGGTTGAATGGCTGACCGGCCATTGACATTGCCACATCGAGACCACCCGCACCAATGGCAAGCATACCAATGCCGCCGCAAGTCGGTGTGTGACTGTCCGAACCGATCAGGGTTTTGCCTGGTTTGCCAAAGCGCTCAAGGTGAACCTGATGGCAGATGCCGTTGCCTGGTCTTGAAAAAACCAGGCCAAACTTGTCAGCTATTGTTTGCAGAAAAATATGATCGTCGGGATTTTTATAATCCATTTGTGAAGTGTTATGGTCAACGTAACTGACCGAAAGCTCGGTTCTGACCCTTGGAACACCGAGTGCTTCAAACTGGAGATAGGCCATGGTGCCTGTGGCATCCTGGGTCAGGGTTTGATCCATTCTGATGTTGATCGGGCTTTTAGCGATCATTTCGCCTGTGACAAGATGGTTTTTTATTATTTTCTGGGTGATGTTGAGGGCCATTCTCTTCTCCTTGAGCTGTTGCTTGTATATTTTGGTCCCTGTGTGTACAGGGTTAATTCACTCTGGCGCGGCAAGTGCATCGGGCAGTCATTATTGCTGCCGGTCAATTATTTTTCTGTCGGTACAGATTCAGAAGCGGTCTGAATAACATTCTCTTTTTTAAACTGCAGGTCTTTAAGAGGAATATCGACAATGATATCTTCATTGCCATCTAGTTCAGCCGGTTCAAGGGGATCTCGGCCGCGAGAAAGCACCTTGACAAGCTCAAGCGTGTTGTGGTCGGGGCAGGTGCCGGGTTCGTCCTGTTCATAGCCACATTCTGGGCAGCGATAGAGATCTGGAAGAAACTCTCTGGCCTTTTCTGCTTCTTTCAGAAAAAGTGGATCTTCATCGAGAGCCTGTTCATCGGTCTTCTTTGCGGACTGGGCTTTCTTCTTTTTTGCGGTAGTTTTTTTTCTGGTGACCGTCTGGGCAAAAGCTTTGCGCCCCAGTTCGATCTGCGGAAAGGAATCTAAAGAAGAAAACCCTGCACCAATGAAGGTGAGCAGGGCCAGCAGTTTAAGTTTATTATTCTGCAGCGAAAACAATCTACTGTCTCTCAATCGTTTTCTTTGATAATCTGCATGATTTCGGCAGCGGTTTTGGCCTCGAGCAGTGAAGTTTTGAAATCTTCACCGCGCAACAGTCTGGAAATCTTTGCGAGAAGTTTCAGGTATGGGCCACCGGAAGAAACCGGAGCCAGCAACATGAACACAAGATTGACCGGACCATTATCGATTGCCTTAAAATCAATGCCATCTTCAGATCTGAAAAAAGCTACAGTCAGATCTTTGATAGCGCTCGATCTTGCGTGCGGCATGGCGATACCGCCACCCACTCCGGTGGTGCCAAGCTTTTCTCTTTCAAAGAGCGCATCTTTGAGTGCTTCCGGTTCTTTTATTGAACCTGTTTGCTGAAGTGATGCTACGAATTTTTCAATGGCCTTTTCTTTGTTTTCTGCTTCGAAATTCAGAAATATCTGATTTTCTTTGAGCACATCAACCAATTGCATGCTTTTGCCCTCCGATGGGTGAAGGTGATAGGTAGATTATACGAACAGGTTAAAACGAATGCAATCTTTTTTGTAGATTGATTCAAATTATTCGACATTTACGAGCAGCAGGTTAACAGTTTGTCCGCGAATAACTCTTAATAAAGCTTTATCGACTGTTTTAAGGCCGACCATTGCCGTATCAAAGCTTTTTTCGTCGAGGGTCAGCTTTCGGTTGATCTGCTGAATAACGTCGCCCGGTTGAAGACCGGCTCTTGATGCTGGAGAACCTTCGGCAACTGAAGTTATGACACAGCCTTCATCGACATAAAGGTGGTATTTGCGTACCAGGTCGCCGGTAACCTGGCTCACGCTTATCCCAAGAGGGTTTTTGGCTGCCGGGTTTTCTTTGAATTCTACCTCGGCAATGCCTTCTTTGCCTTTTCTAAAAATTTTGATGCGGGCTTTTTCGCCGACCCTATGGTCGTCGAGGCCTTCCTGAAAGTCGCTGGTATCCTTTATTTTCCTGCCATCGATTTCGAGAATTACATCTCCGGGAACAAGTTGTGCCTTTTCTGCAGAAGAATTCCTGGCAACATCGGTTACCAGCACACCCTCTTCGGGAATCTCGAAATATTTGGCCAGATCAGGGGTGATTTTCTGAACGGTAACGCCTAGAAAAGCCTTCTTGACCCGGCCATAGGTCATCAGATCACCGACAATACGCTTGGCCCTGTTAACCGGGATCGCAAAGCCAATGCCCTGGCCATACGGAATGATGGCAGTATTAACACCTATCAGTTCTCCCCGGGAATTAATTAGAGCACCGCCTGAATTTCCGGGGTT
>JAQUZA010000523.1 GCA_028691595.1 Candidatus Rifleibacteriota bacterium | reverse complement strand
GAACCGTGTCACCAAACATCACGACATTATCTGGCTGATCGTCAGAAAGAACAACTGTCGGGCCAATGTTGTCGATCGTATAAGATGTCGTGCCGGTGGCGGCGGTATTTGCATTGCCCGCCACGTCTGTAGAGGTTATTACAACTGCCTGAACACCGTCATTGCCAGTCGGAACATTCCAGGTATATGCCCAGACCAGATTGCTCTGTTTGGTCATGACAGAATTTATCATGCCGCCAATCTGTATTGTCGGGGCTCCAGAGACCTCATCCATCTGGTTTGCCTCGGTGAAGGTTGCGGTAATGATTACTGAATCACCGTTGCGAACTATCGCATCTGGATGATCGTCTGTTAAAACAACGGTGGGAGGCGTATTGTCTACCGTGACACCATACATTGAAGGTAAGGATACGTTTCCGGCGGCATCTATAACATACAGGTAGTAGACCCCTTCAGTCGATGGGGCACTAATCGAGGTTGCCTCACCGCCAGCTGTGGTCATGGTTGCATCTGCCACAAAATTTGTGGTCCCGGTGGGAGCTAACCAGACCGAGTTTCCGGCATCGCCGCTCGAACTGATTGCAACCGCCGCGCCGCCTTTGGCGATAACGTCTGCACTAAACACCAGATCCTGATTAGTCGGGATTGTATTATCAACTGTCACATTGGCAGTTGAAGGGGCAGAGACATTGCCGGCGGCATCTATGACGTAGAGAAAATAGACACCTTCGGCTGCCGGTGCTGCGATTGAGGTAGCCGTGCCGCCTGCAGTGGTTATGGTCGAGCCGGCCTCAAAGGCATTTGTGCCGGAGGGAGCCAGCCAGACTGAGTTGCCGGCATCACCGCTTGAGGTGATTGCTACCGAAACGCCACCCTTAACAATATACGAAGTTGCCAGAACGGTGTTCTGATTGGTCGGGGCGGTATTGTCAACGGTTACAAAGGCAGTTGAAGGCGCTGAAACATTGCCAACATCGTCAATTACAAAAATATGATAAACCCCTTCGTCTGCGGGAGCATTTATCGAAGAGGCAGACCCGGCAGCGGTTGTAACAAACGAGCTTTCCGAAAAATTGAGCGTGCCAATAGGTGCAAGCCAGACATCTTCACCTATATCGCCATTCGGAACAATTGTTACAGGATCATTACCCTTAACCACAACTGATGCCGTCAGCACGGTATCCTGAATCGTCGGGGCAGTATTATCGACGCTTACGTTTGCCGAGGACGGCAACGAAACGTTTCCTGCAACATCGATCACGTAGAGATAATAAGTTCCCTCATCGGCCGGAACCGTTATTGAAGTGGCTGAACCTGCGGCATAAGTCATGTCTGACCCGGCCACAAACACAGTTGTAGCAAGAGGAGCCAGCCAGACAGTATTGGTTGGGTCACTGCTCTGGGCAATAGTCAATGTCGTGCCACCCTTTACAATAGCCGGGGCTTCCAGGACAGAGTCCTGATCGGCTGGAGCAATATTGTCAATGGTGTAAGATGTTTTGCCGGTGGCAGCAGTATTGGTATTTCCCGCCCGGTCAGCCGCACTGATGCTGACGCTTTGCGCCCCATCATTCCCGGTCGGAACATCCCAGATGTATGTCCAGACAAGATTACTGACTTTAGTCATACCCGCATTGCTCACCAGACCACCGATTGTTATGGTCGGCACTGAAGTCTCATCGACCTGATCGGCTTCAGTGAAGGTCGCAGTGATGGTCACCGTGTCAGCATCGCGAACTGTCGTGTCTGGATGATCGTCTGACAAGACGACAGCCGGGGCAGTATTGTCGACGGTTACGCCAGCGGTTGAAGCAGCTGAAACATTGCCGGCTGCATCGACAACATAAAGATAATACGTGCCCTCATCGGTCGGAGCATAAATAGAAAGATCAGTGCCGCCGGCTGTTGTCATTGTGGAACCGGCACTAAATGTTAGAGTCCCGGATGGGGCAAGCCAGACCGCATTGCTCGAGTCACCACTGGAAGTAATTGATACAGGCGCACCACCGGTTACAAAAACCGAAGCAGCGAGAACAACATTCTGATTGGCGGGTGCAGTGTTATCAACTGTTACATTCGCGGTTGAAGCGGCCGAAACATTGCCAGCCGCATCGATTACATAGAGATAATAAACACCCTCGGTGGCCGGTGCATTTATTGAAGTTGCTGTTCCGGCTGCAGAAGTGATCATTGAACTGGTTGTGAAATTAATAGTGCCGGAAGGAGCGAGCCAGACGGTATTTAAAGCATCGCCACTAGAGGTAATGACTAAGGAAGCCCCACCCTTCGAAATTACTGATGCTGTCAAAACAGCATTCTGGTTGGCCGGAGCAGTATTATCGACATTCAACCAACCGGTAACAATCCCCGAAACGTTCCCATACGTGTCTACGCCGACGATATCATAAACCCCATCAAGCAAAGCAGCCGCAACCGTTATCGTGTAAGCAGTATCGGCTGCAGCACCATTCACCCCAATAAACGCCTTGTTTGCAGCGATTGCAGCATTGATCTCAGACAGAGAAGTTGCCGGTTCAAGGTTTTTGACGAGATAAATATTACCAGGAACATTCATCTGCACCGTTGATGTTGAACTGTCACCGCTCTTCAGATACTGAACTACTGCAACCGGCGCTGTTACAACCGGAGCAGGCGTAACGACGACTGTCACTGTATAAGCCTGAGTTGTTGAGTCGGCGGCGGTGACCGTATAGGTCACCGGACTGGTGAAGTCTTGAGCAATGCCTGAAGCCGGTGAGACGCTGGCACCAGTATGAGTGATCGTCGGCACCAGAGCCGTAACATCAGTGCCATACGGCACTGTCAAAGCAACCGTCTTCGCGGTTTCGTTGATAATACCCGTGGCAGCGGGGCTGGCAAAATTAAAGGCGGTAATAGCTTTGGCCGTATTCGGCGCAACAGTGACCGTAACAGTATAAGCCTGGGTCGAGCTGTCAGCAGCAGTTACCGTATAGGTCACAGGGCTGGTGAAGTTC
>JAQUZA010000522.1 GCA_028691595.1 Candidatus Rifleibacteriota bacterium | reverse complement strand
AAAAGTCTTGGCGGTTTTAGCGTGGCCGGCTTCGATCAATTCTTTTTCGATGATGTCCTGAACTTCTTCGACACTCGGCAGAGCCGGCGGCAGCTTGCTGATTTCGAGCTGATGCACAACCTTGTCAGCGAGAATTTCTGCCAGGCGGCGGTCTTCGCCACCCACTTCGACGGCGGCCTTAAAAATTGCGTTGACGATTTTTTCTTTATCGAATGGCACGACTTCGCCATTGCGTTTAACGATCTTTTCTATCGGGTTCTTCTGGGGCATCGATTTTTACCTCTTGTCTGAAAATTGATTCAGGAAATCATCACCTTCGGCCCGGGGGCTTATAAAGGTCACCCGGGCCTGAAGGGCGTTAATTGTTGTCGTCGATAACTTTGTATGAAATCGCCAGATTGCCTATGATGCTGGCAATGTTTGAAAGTTCTTTGAGCGCATCGGGGCGCACCAGTTTCGGGCGTGGTGGCACGAGAATGATATCGCCGCGTTCAACCCGGCGCAGGTTTCGCATGCGAACCACTTCACCATTGGCACGTACCACAATGGTGCGGCGGTGGTCAGAATGGGCATTGAAGCCACCAGCGCGGTTAATGTAATAGCCAGACGAGTTGCCCGGATTATAAAGAATGGTGGTCGGGTTCATAACCGCACCCAGAACAGAAACAGTGTTTGGCTGTACCGGAATAGTGATCTGATCGCCATCGAGCAGCGCGACATCTTCAAATTCACTGGCTTTGCGCTCGATAATCTTTTGCATGGGAATCGGAATGCGCAACATCTTGTTTTTAAGGCTGCGGCTGGTCATTTCGATACCGGCATAACCAGATGACTGAACATCAGAAAGCCCCTGCACGACTTTACCAGGTTCAACCGCAGTTCTGGCACCACTTACCTGCTTGCCCACACTGTCACCTTCAACCTCTGAGCGCAGTGTCTTCAGGTCATCGACTTTTGCCCCGGCCCGCAGCAGATCAGCACGCAGATCGAGGGTTGCCTGCCTGAAAAGGTCGTCTTGAACGGTTTCGGTCGTTTCGAGCTGTTTTTCGCTGGTAACATGCTCAACCTTGCGCATGAACACGGTTCCTTCGGCAAAGGCCTGGCCGGTAAGCCCGCCGGCTCTTTCGATCAGGCTGCTGAGGCGCTCGCCACGATGGGTCAGAGCGTATGGCCCCGGGCGTTTAACCTGGCCGCGCAGCACCACAACTTCGGGTTCGATCATCATGTCGCCGCGTGCCGGAATACTGATGCGGTCAAGAGCCTGCAGACTGATATTGTCTGGAGAATTTTCGTCAGCCAGCGCGGCCTTGATACTGGCTTTGATGATATCGCTGCGCCCGTCTTCGAGAACACGGGCAATTTCGATCTCGTCTGCGGCATCGACCGACAACCCCTGAGCTTTAACAACCAGATCGGCCAGCTTCATACCGTCACGAAACACATACTGCCCCGGTCGGCGAATGGCTCCGTCAATACTGAGTCGTTTGGTGTCGGCGGTAACTTCACTCACCGAAAAAAGCCTGACCCGGTCAAAAGCTTTGAGAACATGGTTCTGAGATTTATCGCCGGCCATGGCAAACTTGACGTTGAACGAAAGTACCTGCTGCTGCCCGGCTTCACCTTTGCGATAGATCTGGCCACGATCGAGGTTGGCTTCTTCTTTGATCAGACCGCCCGCCCTGATTATCAGGTCACTGACCGTCAGACCCTCGTCGACAGAATATTCGCCTGGTCTCGAAACGGGGCCTTCGAGGTTAACGAGATTACCCACCATTTCGGTGGCCTGTTCAACCTTGATTTCGTCGCCGTTGGCAACCTTGAACGCCTTCAGGGCACCTGCATCTGAAAGCCTGATATCAAAAGATTCGCGCCGGCGGTCGCTGTTCCAGCGGGTTACCATAACCCTGCCAGAGTAAGCCTTCGGCAGAACCTTGCCGGCCATATCGAGCACTTCAGCCAGACTGGTTTCGTCGACGAGCTCATAAATAGCCGGGCGATTGACCATGCCGACAACCGTGACTTTCGACTCGGCGGTCGGAATGAAAATCGTATCGCCATTCTTGACCGCGACATCCTGAGTGCGGTCACCAGAGAGCAGATAACGATAAAGATCGATGCCTTTGGCTTTGCCCGAAGAATCTAGCACTTTGATGCGGCGCATCGAGCCGCGCACCGTCGGCCCACCAGCCTGGTAGAGAGCGGAAAAAGCGGTAGCCAGCCCCGAAACGTTCATAGCACCGGGCTTTTCGACTTCGCCAACCACAAAAATCTGAATTGTGCGAACTTTGGTAAGGGTGGCCTGGCCTTTGAAATGCTTGAATTTGCCAGACAGGCGACCGAGAACGGTCTGTTCGAATTCGCCGACGGTCAGGCCGCTGACCCCGATGATACCGATGATCGGCACATAAATCTGGCCTTCAGGGTTGACCTGCACGTCATAAACGGTTTCGTCACCGAGTTCTGACCAGATGATAATCTTGAGTTCGTCGCCGGGCCCGAGCTGGTAGTTAGAGGGTGCAAGCCCCGAAAACAGGCTGCTTTTGATGAGTTCACCGCTCTCGAAGAATTCACGGCCAAAATTTTTCAGCAGCGATTCGGTTGCGAGGCGCTTCTGCACTTCTTTTTCGACATCGAACTGGTCGTAGGCGAAGACCTTTTCGGCGGCCATTTCATCTTTTTCGTTAAAAAAGTTTTTGCTGGCACCAGTTACTCTATCTGGCACAGCAGCGGCCTTCTCAGCAATAACTTCGCGGCGGGTCTTTTCGTAAAGGGTCTTTTCGAGTTCATCCAGGCGCTTTTTGATATAGTCAGGGCTGGTTTTGTCGAGTCGAGCAGATTCTTCGGCTTCGACGATCACCGTCTCTTTTTTCTCGACCCCGCGACTGACATTCTGCGCCGGAACCGCCGACGCTACGGTAGAAAGCATGAGAGCCATTATTCCAAGACGTTTCATTAGATCACCTGAAATGAGATTTTGCATACCTAATCGGCAAATCC
>JAQUZA010000521.1 GCA_028691595.1 Candidatus Rifleibacteriota bacterium | reverse complement strand
CAGCATTTACGGCGCCTGCCGCCTCTGCCTCGTCGAAATCGAGGGGCGCGGCCTGCATGCTTCCTGCTCGATCAAGCCCAAACCTGGCATGGTCATCAGAACCTCTACCGAAGAAATTCGCGAAATCCGCAAAATCGCTGTCGAACTTCTGCTCGCCAACCACAAGGTTGAGTGCCCGACCTGCCCCAAGAGCTCGACCTGCAAGCTCGAAGACCTCGCGCGCCGCCTTGGCGTAACCGAAGTGCGCTTTAAGAAAACCAATATCGATCAGCCAAAAGACTTTTCTTCCGATGCGCTGATTCGCGATCCCAACAAATGCGTGCTGTGCGGCGACTGCGTGCGCTTCTGCCGTGAGATACAGGGAATCGGCGCCATCGACTTCGCGCATCGCGGCAAACACACTGTCGTTTCGCCGGCATTCGGAAAGGACCTTGCGAAAGTCGAGTGCGTCAACTGCGGGCAGTGCGCCGCTGTCTGCCCGGTTGGCGCGATAACCGTAAAGCCCGAAACAGACCAGGTTTTCAAAGCGCTTGACGACCGCAAAAAAATGGTAATCGCCCAGATTGCACCGGCTGTGCGGGTGGCGCTTGGTGAAAAATTCAGCATGACTTCCGGCGATATTGTAACCGGCAAAATTGCGGCCGCACTCAAGCGCATGGGTTTTGCCAAAGTATTCGACACCTCATTCTCAGCCGATCTGACGGTTATCGAAGAAGGAACCGAGTTCATCAACCGCCTCACCAAAGGCGAAAGACTACCCCAGTTCACTTCCTGCTGCCCCGGCTGGGTTAAGGTCGCTGAGCAGTATTTTCCTGATATGCTGCCAAGACTCTCTTCGTGCAAATCGCCGCAGCAGATGTTCGGCTCACTCGCCCGCGAAACCCTGCCGGCAGTATACGGAATCAAGCCTGAGAATCTCGTCATAGTTTCGATAATGCCCTGTACTGCCAAGAAATTCGAGGCGCGCCGGCCGGAATTCAGCCACGAAGGCCTGCAAGACGTCGATTTTGTACTGACCACCCAGGAACTCGGCACTATGATCGAAGCCAGCGGCCTTAATTTTGCCGAGCTCGCGCCTGAGTCACGCGATCTGCCACTTGGCTTCAAAACCGGCGCCGGCGTGCTGTTCGGCACCAGCGGCGGCGTAACCGAAGCCGTTCTACGCTTCGCTTCCGAAAAAGTCACCGGCCGTAAACTCGAAAATGTCGATTTTCATGCCGTGCGTGGCGATGCTGGCCGACGTGAAGCTACCATCAACCTCGACGGCAAAGAAGTTCGCGTTGCCATGGTGCATGGTCTCAAGAATGCCCGTCGCGTCTGCGAAGAAGTCAAGGCCGGAACCTGCAACTATGACATCATCGAAGTTATGGCCTGCCCCGGCGGCTGCGTTGGCGGTGCCGGACAACCGGTTGCCTTCAACAACGGAACTATCCGCAAACGCGCCAAAGGCCTCTACGAAGCCGACAAAATGTTGCAGCTCCACAAATCTCAGGAAAACCCCTATATCATCGAAACTTATGCAAAAATTCTCGGTGAAGCTGGCGGCAGCAAAGCCCATCACCTGCTGCATACCAAATATCAGTCGCGCCGCCGCATAACTGAAAAGGGCATGCCTCTTCTCACCGGCGATGCCACTGACAAGCTGCAGATAAAGGTTTGTGTCGGTACCAACTGCTATGTAAAAGGCTCCCAGAACATCCTCAAGGCGCTCACGCAGGAAATCGAAAAACGTGGCCTGAGCAACGAAGTCGATATCCAGGCGACATTCTGTTTCGAAAAGTGCGGCGAAGCCCCGAACGTGATGATCGGCGACCAGCTGATCAGCCGTTGCACAGTCGAGAAAGCCTGCGCCGCCCTCGACGCCGCCATGGGCACCCGCCAAAAAGCCACTGTAACCGCTTAGTTTGTTATTGCACTACCACTCTCTCTTTTGTCGCACGTTCGCTGCCGGGGCTGTTCGCACCTCTCCAAGCACAACCCCTCCTTCAAGGTCCCGGCAGCACGTGCCGACTTTTTTGTATGGTGACAACAGGTGGGTAATCAATTTGTGTTCCAAAAAAGCTTCCTGAGGCATTTCGCTTTACTCTTCCATGCATTTTTCCGCAGACTTTCGCCGATTGCGCAGATGATTTTATATAAGCGAGCATTGAATTTTCTCGCGAGTCCTTAATAATCTGCGATAATCCTTTAATCTGCGGATAACTCTTCGAAAGAGTCGGTATAATTATCGTGACGCAAAGTCCTCTTGATCGAGCTAATGGATTATTACTGTTGCAACAAGCAATATTTTGCACCATATCGCCAGATAGGGCTATAATGTGTGAGAGTTCTACTGGCGGGATAAGAGCTGGTTCTGATGAATAAACCGGGGGCGAAATGCATGGCAAAGAAGTTCAAGATTATCATCTGTTCTGGCACAACCTGTTATGTACTCGGGGGCGCGCACCTGATGATGCTCGCCGAAACGCTTCCCGCCGATCTCAAAGATCAGGTCGAAATTGTCGATTCCAACTGCATCAAGGCCTGCCAGAACGAAAACGCGCAACCGCCTTTCGTGCAGATCAACGACTACCTGATGTCGCAGGCTTCTGTGGCTAAAGTCGTCGAATATCTGCGAAAGCACTGAGGCGGGACACAACATGGCCATGAACTACATCAACAACGCCTCACTGCTCAAACGCCAGCTCGTCGTGCGCTTCGCCCGCCTCATGTTCGCCGGTGAACTCAAAGACAAGATCGACCTGCTCCCGCTGCACCAGGCACCGCGCAACTCTGACGCCGTCAGATGCTGTGTACATCATGACCGTGCCGTTATCAGATACCGACTTATCGCGCTGCTCGGCTTTGCCATCGAAAACGAAAAGCCCGACAACGAAGCCCGAACGCTGGCCAGTTACGTGGAAGAGGCCGAATTAAGAGGGGTAGAGCGAATGGCCGGGAGTGCGCTGACTGTTATCGACGAGGCCTGCAGCGCCTGTATTCGCGCAAATTACCGGGTAA
>JAQUZA010000520.1 GCA_028691595.1 Candidatus Rifleibacteriota bacterium | reverse complement strand
TTGAGATTACGAATCATCAGAATGACCTTTTCGATCTGATGGCAGATATTCTTCTCGGTAAAAATTACAAATTCCGGCTTGCCAGTCGATACAGAGCGGTCAAGATGGCCATCGACGACTTTCTGAATCTCGCCCGAGAGGATGGGCAGCTCGGGAAAAACATCAACGAAGGGCTGCCCAACCACTTCAGTCGCACGGCTTCTAATTCGCAGATAGTCGTTGGCGCTGCGATTCAGATGCAAAATTAGACCGTGGCTGTTCTGAACAATTACAAGATCTGAAGCGTTTTCCATAACATTATAGGCCCCCGCCTGGGCTTCCATAACCCGTTCCATCAGACGGGCATTCATAATCGCAATTGCCGCGACCAGCGAGAAGTTTTTGAGAATAGCCTGATCAGCAGCGTCAAAATCTCCACCAGCCTTGTTAACTACCTGAAAAACTCCGATGAGTTCCTGGTTAATGACCAGGGGATAAGTGATAAGATTGCGCGTTTTCCTTCCGGTTTTCTCGTCAAACTGTTTGTTGAACTTGAGGTCGGGGTGAATACCGCTCAGGTCACCATAGGCATCACTGATATGAAGGCTTTCGCGATTAGAAGCCGTATAACCGGCGATGGATTTATTATCTATCATCACAGTAATCTCTTTTATGCCATCACTGTGAATGCTCTGTGAGGTCAAACAGTTATCGAAAGGATCGACCAGATAAAGGGTCGCACCTTCAGCATCGAGAAGAGATGTAACACTCTCAACCAGAGCATCGAGCAGCTCGGTGACATCAAAAGTGGTCAAAAGTCTCTCACTCATCGAAATAATTTTTTCGAGACTTTGCAGTTTTCTCCGGCTATCCATGTTTCTGGCTCCTGGTGTCTTTTCTAGAGCTGAGTTTTCATAAATCCTGTCAATGCATGATTTTACCTTAACAAAAACAGTTCGGCAACACAAAATAGCTGATGCTTCACAGCAGACTTTTGCATTGATTTATAGCGTTTCACAGCGGTATGATTAACTCATGATCAATGAGAGAAAAATACCGCAGTTCCAAACCGGCCTGTTAATTTTTTTTATATTTCTACTGGTTGCCCTGCCCGGCTACACCCTGCTGCCAGAGCATTCAGAAAAAGCACTCGATGCCGTAAGCCTTATCAGGGCTGTTGAAACCCAGTATCAGGGCGACAACTCACATGGGGTGATGCGCATGACCATCAAAACAAGCCGCTGGTCAAGAACCCTCACCATGGAAAGCTGGACCGAAGGCCGGGAAAAATTTCTAACCCGCATTCTTGCGCCGGCAAAAGAAAAGGGTATATGCACCCTCAAAGTCGACAACGACATCTGGAACTATCTGCCAGGAGTCGACCGGCTGATAAAGATTCCCTCGAGCCTCATGGGAGAAAGTTGGATGGGCAGCCATCTGACCAATGATGACCTGGTAAAAGAAAACAAGATCGACGAGCTTTATAAGCTTGAAATAACGAACCAGGCCAGCAGCACGGTCGAAATTACCGGCATACCTTCTGCTGACGCAGCAGTGGTCTGGGGAAAGCTTGTTTACAAAATCGATATTGAGAAGATGGTTCCGCTGACAATCGAATTTTTTGATGAAGATGGCGAAAAGGTCAGGTTAATGACTTTTTCAGAAGTCAAAATGATCGAAAACCGCTGGCTGCCAATGCTGTTTCGCATTACCCCACTTGATAAACCTCAAGAATTCACCGAAGTGATTTATCAGAGCATCAGCTTTTCTTTTCTACCGCCAGCCGGAACCTTTTCTTTAAAAAGCATGAGAAACCGCTGATGCTTTGCAAAATAGCATGGAGAAACCTCTGGCGAAACCGGCGACGCACGCAATTGACCATGGGGGCGATGATTTTTGCCTGTGCCACGCTTGTCTTCTCGCTGGGCTATTATGATGGCATGCTCTGGAACATGATCAACAACGCCACCGCCCGCGAAAATGGCCATATCAGCCTTGCCAGACCCGGTTATATTGATTCACCGGCTCTTGGCGACACAATCACCGAAGCTGCAACAATCAAACTGATCAAGGCCGCGAACATTGTCCATAAAGGCATGTGCCCACGAATTAATGCCTATGCCCTGGTCAGCTGTGGCGGTGGCGACGACAATCGCACCCAGCCAGCCCAGGTGATGGGTGTCGATTATCAGGCGGAGTCAGCCAGCAGCCAACTGGCCGCTGATGTTTATTCAGGCAGTTTTTTAAGTGGCCGTAAGGGCGAAATACTTCTGGGCAAGGGTCTGGCGCGAAAAATCAGAGCAACACCCGGCAGTGAAATAGTTTTTTTCAGCAGCGCGGCAGACGGTTCGATGGCCTCTGCCCTGTTTCATGTCAAAGGAATCTTTTCGTCAGGTGACAATCTTCGCGATTCTGGTCTGGCAATAGTAAACATTGAAGAATTGCGCCTTCTTATGGCCCTTGAAGGGCAGATTCACAGCATACGCATCTTTTTAAGCAACCCTATGCAGGCCGAAGAAATTGCCGCCAGCCTGAGCGGTCAGCCTGCAAAAATAGAAGCCAGAACCTGGCAAAGTCATTTTCCACAGCTCGCCGGGCTTCTTAAAATCTGGTTCAACGTTCAGCTGTTCACCTCGGCAATTTATTATGCTGCGTTGGCATTGATAACCTTCAATACCATGTATATGGCATTTCTTGAACGCATTCATGAGTTCGCGGTAATGCAGGCCATTGGTCTGACACGCGTCAGGCTGGCAGGGCTGATTCTGGCTGAGAGCCTGATGCTTGCGTCACTTTCAGGACTGGCCGGGACCATTGTGGGCACACTTCTCAATTTTTCCCTTTATTATTACCCCATCGATCTTACCCGCTGGATCGATAACATCGCCTGGGGTGGTACCCAACTGAAAGCAGAAATTTTCTGTGTTCCCTCAATCACCACAGTTTTTTTGCCAATGCTGACCATGGTATTGCTTGGTATCCTGGTTGCGGCTTTTCCTTCAATGCGACTCTATTATCTTAAACCTGTTGAAGCACTACGGGAGAGC
>JAQUZA010000519.1 GCA_028691595.1 Candidatus Rifleibacteriota bacterium | reverse complement strand
GCTTCGAGCACGCCGCCGGTGGCACCGAAGATTACGCCGGCACCGGTAGATTCGCCAAGCGGGTCATCGAAAGCTGATTCTTCGAGGTGATCGAAGGCGATACCGGCTTCTTTGATCATGGCTGCCAGTTCTCTGGTTGAAATTACGATATCGACATCGCGGGCACCACTGGAGTTGAACTCTTCGCGTGCTGCTTCGTACTTTTTAGCCAGGCAGGGCATAACTGAAACAACAAGCATGTCTTCTGCTTTAACACCAATCTTTTTAGCATAGTAGGTTTTGGCAATGGCGCCAAACATCTGCTGTGGTGATTTGCAGGTAGACGGAATGTGCATAAGATCTTTGAATTGATGCTCAAAGAATTTTACCCAGCCGGGGCAGCATGAAGTGAGAATCGGCAGATTCTTTCCTTCTTTGAGGCGGGCGATGAATTCTGTTGTTTCTTCCATGATGGTCAGGTCAGCCGAAAAGTCGGTGTCGAATACTTTGGCAAAGCCCATCATACGCAGAGCGGTAACCATTTTGCCGGTGGTAACCGCGCCGGGAGCCATGCCAAAAGCTTCGCCGAGGGCGACGCGCACCGCAGGGGCTGTCTGAACCACAACGGTTTTGCCACTGTTGATGGCATTCCAGGTTTTATAGGTGTGGTCGACTTCCGTGAGAGCGCCGGTCGGGCAGGCTGCGACGCAGCGGCCGCAGAAAGTGCACTTGGTATCAGACAGCGGGCGCATATCGGCCGGGCCGACTACGGCGCTGAAACCGCGGCCTATTCCAGAAAGAACGCCTACGGTCTGCACTTCGTTGCATGCCACTTCGCAGCGGCGGCACATGATGCATTTGTTAGGGTCACGAACGATCGCTTCGCTTGAAACGTCAATCTCATGTTTTGACATTTCGCCTTTATATTTGATGCGGTGCAGGCCCATTTTGCTGGCAAGATCCTGCAGCTGGCAGTCGCCGCTCTTTTCGCAGGTGAGACAATCTTTGGGATGGTCGGAAAGCAGCAGATCGAGCATGGTTCGGCGGGCATTGATAACGCGCATGCTTGAGGTTACGACATTCATTCCTTCGGTGGCGGGAGTGCAGCACGACGGGGCGAGATTGGGCCGACCATCGATTTCGACGACGCAGACACGGCATGACCCGGTTTTTGACTCAACCGCGCAGGGGCCATAACTTTTGAAATGACAGAGGGTAGGTATGTCGATTCCAAGCTTGCGAGCTGCATCAAGAACGGTTTCGCCCTCGTTTACCTGAACTGGTATTTTATTAATATTTAGATTGATCATGTTATTGGTTCTCCTGGTTGCTTACTTGCGGTCTACAGCGTGGAATTTGCATACGTCCTGGCAGACACCACACTTCAGACACTTGCTCTGGTCGATCACGTGTTTCTGTTTGACGCTTCCGGTGATACAATTTGCCGGGCAATTTCTTGCGCAAAGTGTGCAGCCAACGCAGTTATCGTTGATTTCAAACTTCAGCAGCTTTTTGCAGACACCTGCTTCGCAGCGCTTTTCGTCGATATGCGCCAGATATTCATTTTCGAACTGGGCGATAGTAGAGAGAACCGGGTTTGGAGAGGTTTGTCCGAGACCGCATAGAGCGGTATCTTTGATAGTGACGCTGAGATCTTTCAAGTTCTGCAGAGTCTGGCGAGTACCACGGCCGTCACAAATTTTCTGGAGCATTTCAAAGAGGCGCTTGTTGCCTATTCTGCAAGGTGTGCACTTGCCGCAGGATTCATCGAGGGTGAATTCGAGGAAAAACTTGGCTACATTTACCATGCAGTCGTCTTCATCCATGACGATCATGCCGCCTGAACCCATCATTGAACCAAGCCTTTTAAGTGATTCATAATCAATTTCGGTGTCGAGCTGGTCGAATTTGATACAACCGCCTGAGGGGCCACCGGTCTGAACTGCTTTGAATTTGCGATCATTCATGATGCCGCCGCCGACGGTAAAAATGATCTGGCGAAGAGTGGTTCCCATGGGGACTTCAACCAGACCGACTTTTTTAACTTTTCCGGCCAGGGCAAAAACCTTGGTTCCGGGGGAGCCGGCAGTGCCGATTTTTTTGAACCAGGCTGCGCCGTTTCTGATGATGGCACAGACATTGGCGAAGGTTTCGACGTTATTGACAACGGTGGGCATTTTCCAGAGACCCTGAACGGCAGGAAACGGGGGTTTTACGGTCGGTTCGCCGCGTTTGCCTTCAACTGAATGAATAAGGGCGGTTTCTTCGCCGCAAACAAATGCGCCAGCCCCATACTTAATCTGAATGTCGAAGCTGAATTTGCTGCCCATGATATTTTTGCCAAGCAGGCCAAGTTTTTTTGCCTGTTCGATGGCAATTTCCAGGCGCTTAACAGCAAGTGGATACTCGGCGCGAATGTAAATTACGCCTGTGTCTGAGCCAACTGCATAGCCGGCTATAGCCATTGCTTCAAGCACAGAGTGCGGGTCACCTTCAAGAACCGCGCGATCCATGAATGCGCCCGGGTCACCTTCATCAGCGTTGCAGAGAATGAATTTCTGTTCGGCTTTTTGAGCTGCAGCGAATGCCCATTTTTTGCCGGTGGGGAAACCGCCGCCGCCGCGACCGCGCAGACCTGATTCGATGACAGTATCGAGAACCTGCTGCGGAGTCATGTCGTAAAGGGATTTACAGAGAGCCTGGTACCCTTTTGCGGCCAGATAATGGTCGATTATTTCGGGATTGATTTTGCCGGTATTCTTAAGAACGATGCGGGCCTGAATCTTATCGGGAGTGGCTGTTTCGCCATCTTCAGGGTAAAACCATGACCTGCTGATAACTTCACAGCCGGGAGCTTCAGAGTCTTTAGCTGCGTGTTCTATTATCGCCGGCACATTGCTGGCATTAACATGCCCGTACAATGTTGATCGGCCATTACTGTTGTTTATGACTTCAATGGTAGGTTCGCTGTGGCAGAGGCCCATGCAGCCAACTTCAACAATTTCAACTTCTGAGCCACGTGCTTTTGCTTCGGCAATGAGCAGGTC
>JAQUZA010000032.1 GCA_028691595.1 Candidatus Rifleibacteriota bacterium | reverse complement strand
GACTTCCATCTGCGCCGCAGTGTATTCAGTGCCTTCACTGGCAAAGCCTGAAAGGGTCGCCGAAAAAGGGACTGACACAGTGCCGATGTGCAACGAAGCAAAAACGGAAACAGACAATGTCAGAGCCAGAATGCCAACAAGTAAAAGATAATGGTTTCTTTGCATGCAGCGATAACTTATAACTCAAGTGTGGCAATGGCGCAATAACAATAAATCAGAGGTCGGTATATTTGGTGGCCCGGCCATGACATTTTTCTACCGGGTATTTCCGGGCATTTTTTTCCATTTTGCGTTCGATGGCTTCGTACATGTCGATTTCGAGGTCGTCGGCAAGCAGCATCAGATAAACAACCGTATCGGCAATTTCATCTGCGATTCGTTCTTTGTCCTGCCTGATTTTATTAGTGACTTCCTCTTCGCTTTTCCAGAGGAATTCTTCCATGAGTTCAGCAGCCTCGATTGCCGCAGCCATGGCGAGGTCTTTGGGTTTATGAAATTTTTCCCAGTTGCGTTCCTGACGGAAAATTCGCAGCTTTTTGATCAGTTCATTATAGGTCTTCATCTGGTATAAATGCTCCGGGTTTCTTTTTAGATGTTTCTGTGGTTTTATCAACCGGAAACTCTGCGGGAAGTCCTGTGTATGGGTCTTTTTTGTATGATTTTGCCGCGCTGTTTCTTACAAACTCCATTGCCTGGTGGTAATCACCCGTTTTTTTCCATTGGGCCAGAAAAACGGTAATCTGGAAGTTTTTGGTAGTTTGCGAAAACTTGGGTTTGGCACCGGCTCTGGCAAGCTCAGACACGTATTCGAGGGAGTTCTGCCTTATAGCATAATCAAGGGGTGTCAGGCCATCGCTGTCAGGATGGTCGATGGTGAAATCTGTCTGTAGAGAGGCCATGAATGAATCCTTCATGCTGTGTTGGATAAAAATGTGTAGAGGGGTAGTGCCATTCAAATCCTGAATATCAGGTCTGGCCTTGTGTTGCAGAAGCATCAGGGCCGCTTTTTCGTCGGAATTGATAGCAGCAAAATGAAGGGCAGTCATATTTTTTGCCAGCATGATGTTCGGGTCGGCACCAGTTTCAATGATCGTTTGAAGCATGACGTGATCAGCATTGAAGGCTGCGTAGGCCAGTGGAGTAAAGGCAAAGAAATCGAGCTGATTGTAAACGCCGGCTTCGGGTTTAAGTTTTGCTATTCTTTCTGGTTTGCCTTTGAAAGTGGCATTGTGAACTGGGTAGCGAACCATGTGCAGCAGGTCTGCAAAGGGGTAGACTTTGTCATCGACGAGTTTGCTGTTTTGCCGCCAGAGGTGATAGCGGCTGAACACATAGTCGGGGGTGGAAATATGCCAGAAAATAGGGTAAGTAAAAAGGCATACCCAGAAAGCGACGAAGGCCATATAAAAGCCTTCGAGTAAGGGTGGTAAGCCGGGTGGTTTTCTGGCCAAAATGAATGCTCCTGTTCAGAGAGAGTATAACACAAGGAGGCTGGTCAAACCACCGCTTTGTGGCTGGGATATGGGCAGACGGGTCAGTCTGGCCGTGAGCCGGTTGGGTAAATTTTTATGGCACCAACTGAATCCGGGGTCTGCGGCGAGGGTATGAAAGAAATGCCAAGATGTGGGAAATGCAGCCCCGGCTGACCATCAAGAATGGTTGACGGCCCCATCTGGGTCTTAATAAGGGCAAATGAACTGCCTATTGATATTTTCCCGGGGGTAGAACAGACACCCTTTTTAAAATTTTTCCTGGTGATGGTGATCTGGTTAACCATGCCGGTTGTTGCATCTGAAGAGAAGCTGAACCCGGAAAAGACAAACTGTTTTGACCTGCCGGAAATTTGCTCGGCAATAGGTTTGCCCAACTTCTTCAGGGCAGCTTCAGCGTTGTCACCCAGTTCAACGAGGGGGTGAAGGCCGTGCCCGGCCAGAACTGAAAGCTCAGCAATGTTTTCTTTATTGCTGATTTTTGGTGCCGGGTCTCTAACAACCGGTTCAAAGGCAACTGTCTGGCCGGTTATCTGGTTGCTTTCGGTTTGATGAGGTGGTTCGACCGGCATCGAATTTTGCTGTTCAATTACTGGTTTTATTGGAGCCCCGAGCTGAACCTGCCCCGCAACCTGAAGAAAGGAGGCTTGTGGAATGGTTCGAACCGGCATTGCCGGCTGCATTCTGTTGTAATCAGTCTGAACGGGAGGATTGGCATTGGTTGGATGTATGGTTGGCCAGCTATTTGGGCTGTTGTCGGTCTTAGAGTTGTCATCAGAGATTGAATAGCCATGGTTCTCAGGTTTATCGTTGCCGGTCAGGGTTTCTTGTGGCGGGAGCTGGGTCAACTGCTGATCAGGCTCGCTCGGTGATTCGGGGGTGCTGACCACTGGCGCATCAATAAGAGAACTCTCAGAGGCCTTATAAAGAATTGTTTCTGAGGCCGACAGCTCTTCAGGGTTTTCGATCTTAGAAACTATGCTGGCCTCAGTTGACGATGCAGTCAGGCCGACTGTTAAGTCGGGTGTTGTTGATGCAGCGGTAATCTGTGGTTGATCAGAAATGGTCAGGTCTGTGGCGGGTGACGCAACAACAGTTGCAGCAGATGCAGTGGCAGTATCGGGGTTCGTGGGAGCCGGTTCACCGTTTTGCACGGGGGGCGTTTCGATCAGCCGTGGAACAGGTCTTAAAAAGAGCTGGTTCACAGGTTGATAAGCTACCAGCAGATTGGTATCGAAAACTCCCGTGGAGATCCGGCTGATGGCAAACATTGCCAGGCTCACAATCCCTGCGGTTATCATCAGGCCGCAGAAAGCCTGCAGTGTTGGCAAAACTGTAGTATCAACCATACCTGCCAGAGAATTTTTTACCGGCCGGGTATTTACGTCGCCGGTGAGGGCATCCGCTACGAGTTCCATGTTTTCTTCGCCTTGAACAAGGCGGGCAGAGGGCATGTGGCGGTTCGACAGGTCTAAAGCGAGGTTGTTTGCTTCTTCAAGGCTCAATTCATGTTCGGTAATATGAATCAGGTGATTGCGATAGTTCATTATGACCAGGGCATAATTCTTCTGGGATTTTGAAAAAAGCCCGGAAAGAAAGCTATGTGGCGCGGCACTGACACCAATAACCCGCACCTGTTCAAAAGAGGCCAGCACACTGACCTTTTTAATGAAAAAACGGTGCTGAATAACTGTTACCAGGTTTTTGGCATAATCGAGAATGCAGTGGTCATTGACGTTCGACATCTGAATACTGATCAGTTCGATAATCCCTGACATGATCAATAAAAAGAGAAACTGAAGAAATAAACGGGGTGGGGTAATACAGAATTTTTGCAGCTCTTCAAGAATCATGGCAAAAACAAGCAAGACAATGAAACTGTATGAAAAAGCTTTGATCCATCTGGCTATACGGGTGGCAAAGCTTTGCTGCGTGAAACTGTGATAAAAAGTATTTTCGTTGTAATCGACGACGTGTTCGCTTGGCATAGGCTCTTAACGCTTTTTTCCTTTTATCAATCTCAGTCCTGAAGGCTGTTTGGCAGCTTTGCTGTCAGCTTTTCGCGAAACAACCAGGAGAAGCCCCCCCTCACGGAATGAAACTTTTGCATTTTCAGAGATTATAACATTACTTAGTGTCAGGGTCGAACCATAATTTATGTCGGCATCTGCCAGATCATATCTGAAACCTTCAAGATTCAGATTTTCCACTCTGGGGGTGGTTGGCACCAGCGAGGCTCGACAACCGTTGCGGTTATGAATGACAGCTCCCGACTCAATGGCAAAGATTTCTTCGTAACGGGTAATAATGCGACAGTGACGATTATCGTCGAGTAACTGCAGGTTGAAAAGTGTTTGATCGAGACGGCCACCAGTTGCGGCAAAAACATGGATTTCGGTGTAACCCTGGCCTGTCAGGTATTCTAGAGTCAGCTGGCCATCGCTTTTATCTTTCTCTGTCGGAAAGTTTATGAATCTGCAGATTTTTTCGAGTTTGCGCAGCGTGGCGGCAGAAATAGAATCGAGGTCGCCGATCACAGCGGTTGGAATCACTCCATACTTTAATGAAATATTGGCCCCGCCGTCCGCGGCAAAGAAATCAAAGTCGTTATAAAAAGAATTTTTTCGAAAAAAGTCGACCGGCAGATCGCATTCGCCGTTAAAAAAGACAACGGCACGCTCGTTGCACGGCAGTATCTTCGGAGAAGAGTTATTCTGATTTGAACTGGCCAATTAGTTCTCCATGGGTGTGAATAAAATCATTGGAAAATGTGAAAGTAAGTAATAGAATAGCCAAAGTTTATGGGTTATGTAAAATCTTTTTTTGGAAATGGATCATGGCAGCAGACAGAAGAAATACCGATAACCGCCGGGATGGCGACAGCAGACTGGATCGTCGACAAAAAAATGACCGTCGCACTGGCGGCAGACGAGATAAAGATAGTGTTGAAAGCAAAGGTGCCCAGGCTGGTTCGGCCCCTTCCCGCAAAGGCCCGGCAGAAAAAAAGGTGCATGCCGGTTTTTCTAAGATTTTTAAGAAATTCGCGGTTCTGATGATTCTGGCGGCAGTTATTTTTACAGCTGGTACTATATTATTCTTTGCCAATCTTGATTATTTCATGGACAAAGTCGGACAGAGAGTTCTCATCAGTGTTGATCGTGCCCTGCTCGACCCCGAAAGCCTTACGGGCAAAACCACCAGGGCCAGGCTAAATTTCAGGGTAACCAACACTCTGCCGCTGGGGGTGGTTTTTCAGAAATTGCATTTTAACGTAAACATGAGTGAATATACCATCGCCAGGGGCATGCAGGCCTCACCCAGAATAACGATAGAAGCAAGTCGTGAGACAATTGTTCCGGTTGCCTGCAGTGTTGATTCGATCGTGACCCGGCGTGCCCTTCAGAAAACCATCGAGCGCAACGCCGGCCAGTTGCTGAAGGGATTGTTAAGCAGGGCACAGGGCAAAGCCCAGACTTTCGGTGATGATATCAAGGGTCTTATAAAAATCACCGGCTCAGCAGAGTTTCGTCTGAAGGCCGGTGGCGTTGAGATGCCATTCACACGCAAACTAAATTTTTAACCGTCACAGATATGGTGTTTTGTCATAATTCAATGCTAACAAAGCACCAGCCTGGGGTTAAAATCAGAAGAAGCTCGCTATGTCTTTGTAGGTGACGAAGACGAGCAAGGTCAGCAGGCAGAGCATACCGACAAAGTGAATTGATTCTTCTACCTTTGGGGTAATTGCCAGTTTGAGGCCAGACAGGCGGTTGATGAAGCCAAAAAGCACTTCAAGCAGCACGAAAACGATGCGCCCACCATCAAGGACCGGCAATGGAAGCAGGTTGATCAGCCCGATGTTAACTGACAAAATTGCTGTTAAATAGAGCAGATCAAAAATGCCTTTTGAAGACTGGTCTTTGATCATTTTCATGATTTTAACCGGGCCGGCAACATCAGCCTGGGTTTCGCGGGTAAACATTTTTATCAGGCCGCCAACCGTCTGGAAAATGACATTGAGACCATCAGATACGCCCTTGCTCAGAGCTTTGCTGAAGGGCAGCTGCTGAAAATCAAAATTGTTGGGTGCCAGGGCAATGCCAATTTTTGCTGAGCCCATGGTGCCTTCTGGGGTCACCTTGATGCTGAGGATTTCCTGGTCGTGAACTTCATAGGTTCCATTGTTAACAGCCACGTCATCTTTGAGAATTCCGCCGCCGGCTGAAGATTTGCGAATCGGGTGGTTTCTGGCGACTGAAAGGGTAAGTTCTTTGCCTGGAGCATTGTTGATAATGGTGATGCCATCACTCCAGTCACTGATCTTGTTGCCATCGATGGCAGTGATGATGTCACCCGAGCGAATGCCTGCCAGGTAGGCTGGTTTGCCCGCAGCGGCTTCCATGACCGCGATGTTGGTGAGCGGGCCGCCAGATATGGCATAAATTGTGACAAACAATACAATAGCCCAGACCAGGTTCATGATTGACCCGGCTGAAAGAACCAGAACCTTGGCCCAGGCCGGTCGGCTCAGATAGCTTTTAGGATGGTCTGCCGGAACTACCGGGAGGTCTTCGTCAACTTCAGGTTTTTCGCCCTCAGGCAGCTCTTCTTCTTCGACGTTGTCCATTCCGGCAAGGCGAACGAAGCCGCCGAGCGGGAAAGGTCTGAATGAATAAAGAGTTTCACCCCATTGTTTTTTTATCAGGCGATTGCCAAAGCCGATGGCAAATTCAAGCACCCAGATGCCTGAGAGTTTGGCAGTGACATAATGGCCAAGTTCGTGCACCAGAGCGATACTGACCAGAACAAAGCTGATTGATAAGATTGTTTTGATGGCGATATAAAGAAAAGCTAACATCCGACGACCTTTCCTGACAGTTTATAATGTGAAAAGAGTATAACATACTGGCCCAAGAAACAAGATGCTGTCTATACGGTCGAGTATGCCGCCATGGGCACCAAGCAGTGCCCCTGAGTCTTTTACTTCAGACTCGCGTTTGAGAATTGATTCGAATAGATCGGCAAGTTGCCCGAGAACGGCAACCGAAATGGCTAGAGCCACGAGATTTGGCATTGGCAGCGTCAGGTATTTGAGGTGCCCGGCCGTCATAATGAAGGCCATACAGCTTAATGCACCACCAACTGCACCGCTGATGGTTTTGTTCGGGCTGATTTTCGGGGCGAGGCGGGGGCCTCTGATACTCATTCCAAAGGCGTAGGCTCCAATGTCGAGCGCCCATATTGCTGCCACCAGCACAAAAAGGGTCAGCCCGCCGTGTGTCTTAGCCAGCATAAGAAAAAAACTCAGGCAGAACGGCAGGTAGAGAAGGCTGAACAACCCATGGCAGAATCGCCGGCAGCCATCGCCTTGCAGACCACGCAGAACAGTTGCAGCCATGAGAAAAACCGCAGCCAGCCCAGAGGCAAGCAGAAGGCCACGTTCACCATACAGGTGGGCGGCGGTCAGCATGATAACTGCTGCGGCCCACTCAGGCCATGGCTTTCGGGTCTCGTTGCGTTCGAGCATGCGCCCAAGCTCAAACTGACCGAGAATACAGATAAGCGCGAGAAATATAAGTCTAATGGTGTCGCCGGCGGCCACCAGCAAGCCATAGGCTGCAGGAATGCCGAGCAGTAACACAGGTATTCTGGCAAACATGGTTATTCTTTTCCCAGCTGTTCGCTGATTTTGCCAAAGCGTCGCTCACGGTTCTGGTAGGCAAGGATGGCGTTGAGGAGTTCGACATCGTCGAAATCAGGCCAGAGAACCGGCGTAAAATACAGTTCTGAATAAGCGCTGCGCCAGAGATGAAAGTTGCTGGTCCGCATTTCTCCGCTTGTTCTTACCATCAGGTCAACATCAGGCAATTCTGGCCAATACAGATGCCCGGAAATAAGTTCTTCGGTTACCTGATCGGCTTTAAACCCTTTGTTGATGATCTTTTTTACCGCATCGACAATTTCAGCACGGCCGCCGTAATTTATGCAAAGGTTTAACGACAGGCCCGGGTTATTTTTCATCAGTTCAGTCGAAATTTCGGCCTGTTTGATGATTTCGGGTGCCAGTTCTTCAATTCGGCCAACCAGTCTGAATTTAACACCCTCGGCATGCAGGTCGTTGCGTTCTCTGACAATATAGGCCCTGATAAGGCGCATGAGGGCTGAAACCTCGAAGCTGGGGCGCGCCCAGTTTTCGACCGAGAAAGCATAAAGACTGATATGTCTGACCCCGAGATCGTTGGCAAATCTCACCACGGTTTTAACCCGGCGGGCACCTTCCTGGTGCCCATGAATACGGGTTTTGCCACGGCTTTTAGCCCAACGGCCGTTTCCGTCCATTATTATACCAATGTGAGCCGGAATATTGTCGTGGTCTATCTGGTTGAGAAGATTTGTTCTGAGGGTTTCTCTGGTTTCGGTCATGCGGCCGGGGCTTTACTGTTCTTCACCGGGAACAATTGCATCAACGGGGCAAACTTCAGCGCACTTGCCGCAGTCAATGCATTTGCTGGTAATGACATAGGGAAAGCCAATCTTGATAGCCTTAACGGGGCAGACCGGATGGCAGGTGCCGCAGGAAACACATTCTTCAGTGATTCTATACATGCTTATTTCCCGAGAATTTCGTTTTCCTTGGCGGTAAAAACCTTCTGGATGGTATCAACGTATTCATCAGTAAGCTTTTGAATACGATCTAACGCTTTTTTGCATTCATCCTGGGTAATTTCGCTCTTTTTTTCCATGGCTTTGAGAACATCGTTGGCATCTCGTCTGACATTGCGCAGGGCTACTTTGTATTCTTCAGCCTTTTTCTTGGCATTTTTAACGAGGTCGTTACGGCGTTCTTCGGTGAGTGGTGGAATAGGAAGGCGAATTAGATTGCCATCATTCTGGGGATTGAGACCCAGATCTGACTTTTGAATAGCCTTTTCGATTTCACTGAGGACGGTTTTGTCCCAGGGTTGGATTACAAGAGATTTCGGGTCGGGAGCTGAGACTGAAGCAACGTGCTGAAGCGGAACTTCCTGACCGTATTGCATAACCATGATGCGGCTCAGAAGAGACGGAGTCGCTCTTGAGGTGCGCATGGTCGAATAGTCTTTTTTAAGAACTTCAATAGATTGAAGCATTTTGTTTTTGGCATCATTGATGATTGATTCGAGAGACATTGAAGCAGTTCCTCCTGTAGATTAGCTTTCGATAACGTCAGTGCCGGTGGTTTCACCAAGGCAGGCCCGCAGAAGAATGCCAGGTTCGTTGAGTGACAGAACTTTAAGCGGCATTCGGTTGTCGCGGCAGAGGGTTATGGCTACGAGGTCCATTACACCCAGGTTTCGGGCGAGGACCTCTTCGTAGGTAATCTGGTCAAATTTTCTGGCGTTCGGGTTTTTGGCCGGGTCGGCATCATATACACCGTCAACTTTGGTTCCCTTGATGAGAACGTCGCAGCCGGTTTCAATTGCACGCAGGGCCGCAGCCGAATCAGTGCTGAAATAAGGGTTGCCGGTGCCGCCTGAATAAAGACAGATCACTTTGTTGTCAAGGTGGCGACGGGCACAGTCTATATCGTAAGCCAGCGTCATGTTCGAGAGTGGCATTGCAGAAAAAACAGCAGTGCGCATTCCGGCCGCTTCAAGGTGTTCTGCGAAACAGATGGCGTTCATGACGGTGGCGAGCATGCCAACTGCATCGGCGCGATGCCGTCTCAGGGCCGGCAGAGTAGTTCGAGCGCCTCTGAAGAAATTGCCACCGCCAATCACGATACCGGGGGTGATGCCGGCAGCAAGCAGGTTTTTAATTTCTTCGGCAAATTTTTCGAGGGTAGCACGATCGAAGCCGAAGCCATCTTTGCCACCGAACATTTCACCGCTGAGTTTGAGCAGTGGTCTGATAAATCTGGGGTTGCGCGACGAGGAAGCTGGTTTCATGCTGTATTCCTGTAATAACCGTTTGACAGGGTTAGAGACACCTGCAGGGCAGGTGTCTCTAACTTCATGCGGGCAAGTATTTCAGAGGCAGTTTCACTTAACCTTATCCGGCTGCTTCAGCAGAGTTTTCGTGCTGAGTTTCGACGGCGGCAGCTTCACCGCGGGCCCATCTGCGATAGGCGGCCAGCTCAATTTTGGCACCGATTGCTTTGGACACTTCATTGGTGAGGTCAGAGATCGATTTTTTGTCATCTTTAACATAGGACTGGTCAAGGAGACAGTTTTCTTTGAAGTATTTGTTCAATCTGCCTTCTGCAATTGAGTGAATCATTTTATCGTCGAGATTGGCGGCGGCCGAAGCAGAAACCGTTTTAATGATTTCGCGTGCTTTGTCTACCACTTCCTGGGTAATCCAGCCCTTTTCCATGTTAGACTTCATGTGGTCTTCGCTGTCAACATGAGCGGGGTTGATTTTTTCTTTATCAAGAGCTTTGTTAACGGATTTTCCAATCAGTTCAGCTTTTGTTTTTTCGATGGCAATATTGAGTTCTCTGGTTTTTACATCCTGGGTAATGTCTTTGGAAGATAAAGCCATAGGATTCATTGCAGCAACCTGAAGAGCTACTTCGTGCACGTAAGTAACCAGCTCGGGTTTTTGGGTAGCGGCTTCACTGTCAGTTTTGACCTGAACGAGAACGCCGATGCTGCCTTCGCCATGGATATAGGTATCGAAGATACCATTCTGGCCAGCGGCAAAAGCCATGTGTTCGGCACGGCTTACCGAGATGTTTTCGCCGGTGGTGGCGATTTTTGACTTAACAAATTCTTCGAACGGCTGACCGTCGACAGTCAGTTTGTTGAGGTCTTCTGCAGTTTTAACAGATGGGGTTTTGAGAACCAGATTTGCGATTTTGTTAGCAAAGGCACCGAAATCTTCGTTTCTGGCGACAAAGTCGGTTTCACAGTTGACTTCGACAATGGCAGCGGTGCGTTTGTCAGCAGTGGTCAACGGAATTACCAGACCCTGTGATGTGGTGCGACCGGAGCGTTTGTCGGCCGAAGCAAGACCCTTCTTGCGGAGGTAGTCAACGGCGGCTTCAAAATCGCCATTGCATTCTACCAGGGCTTCTTTGCATTTCAGCATGCCGGCATTAGTTTTTTCGCGAAGCTCTTTTACCATCTGAGCACTTATCTGCATAGTTTCCACCTTTCGCTTCTGTAGTTTGATTAGTCAATAACGAGTTTTTCGTCTGCGTCGTCAGCTTCAATAACGCCCATGCCGAGAGCAGCGGCCATGTCGACATCTTCGACCATGCCGGCTTCGACTTCAGCTATTTCGCTGGCTTCGCCGAAAGATTTGCCTTCGAGTGCTTCGAGTACTGAATCAGAAATGAGGCTGGTTACAAGCTTCACGGCTCTGATAGCATCATCGTTGCCAGGAATGACGAAATCGATATTGTCGGGGTCACAGTTGGTGTCAACGACAGAGACTATGGGGATTCCGACTTTTTTGGCTTCTGCCACGGCGATGGCTTCTTTGTGAGGATCGATCACAAATACTGCACCGGGCATGCCCTTCATATCTTTGATGCCGCCGAGAGCGCGATCGAGTTTTTCGCGTTCTTTGCGCATTTTAGAGGCTTCTTTTTTGGGGTAAGACTCAATTTTACCGCTGTCGATAAGATCATTGAGTTCTTTGAGGCGGGTAATACGTTTTTCGATGGTGACGTGGTTAGTCAGCATGCCGCCGAGCCAGCGGTAATTGATAAAAAACATGCCGCAGCGATCAGCTTCCTGCTTGATGATTTCCTGGGCCTGACGCTTGGTGCTCACGAAAAGAATCGGCTTGCCTTCGCGAACAACGCTTTTGATGAAATCACATGCTTCGTCAAGCAGTTTGGTGGTCTTCTGCAGGTCGATGATGTAAATGCCGTTGCGGGCTGTGAAGATGTATTTTGCCATCTTCGGGTTCCATCTTCTGGTCTGATGACCAAAATGTACACCTGCTTCGAGCAGGCTTTTCATTGATACCATTGACATTGAAACTGTACCTCCGAGAATATTTCCGAAAAAGTTAAGTTGGTTCGAGTATGTTAGCTTAAAACTCCTTCCGGGTCAAGTTCTTTGCCTGAAAAAAGTGAATGTTGATCAGTTGTTACGGTTAGATTAATCGGCAAATTCAATGATGATGCCTGCGAGAAGATTCAATCGGTGCGTTGTGCTACACCAGCACCGGATTTTCATCCTGTCGTCAGGCTTATGAAACTGGCATCTGACGCAGGTTTTCGAATGTATTGAAATAGATTGCAAAATATTGTAACATATTGATATGCCTAGCGAAAAACTTCTAACTTTGAATGAAATTTCCGAAAAACTTCGCGTTTCCCGACATACGGTACAGGCCTGGATATCGCCAAGCTCACCTAATCATCGACCTGAATTTGCTATCCTTGCCAGACATGCGGGCCGAAAAACAGTTTTTGTTGAAAATGATGTTGAAGTCTGGCTTAACCAGAGGCGGGGTGCAATATATTCGGTCAGCTTCAGTGAACGCTCCGCTTACTGGCGCGAAAGGTTCGTCGCCGGTCGCGGAATTCTCAAGGGCCTGGTAAAACCCCCGGAAACCTTTCGCAGCCCAAGAACGACCGGTTTCAGCGAAGGCATGCTGGCTTTTGACGCGGAACCTCTTCTTGTCTGGCTCACAGATGGCGAAGGGGCTGCCGAGATTTTTGCTCTGGCTGGCAGGGCCGAAGGTCTGGTATTGTCGATTCCGCTGGCATCATGGGTGCTGCGTCGGGCCGGGCGCAACCCGTTGCAGCTGAACAGAATCAAAGATTTTATTCTCGGGCAGAATGTTTTCGAACTGGCTCCCTTTAACGAAGATGCCCTGCAGCGTTCGCTTGAATTGTCACCTTCAGTGGGTGAGCTTTCTTTGCAATCTTATTGCTGCTGCATTGCGGCCGGTGCGGCCATGTTTATTACCGGCAACCGCAATCTTCTTAAAACTTCCGGGCTTTCGGTGAGCGGTTTTTGAGCCAATCTTTCGTATTCATGGCAAAATATTGCCCATAAATATCTCTTTATCATAAAAAAAAATGCCCGGCTGGCCGTTAATGCTGGTATAATTTTTTAGCTGTTTTACATGAATACCATTGAGGTCAAGGAACGCAGTTTATGATAGAGGAAATCCTGCTCAGTCTACAGGACAAACTTAGAAGCCACGACTTTCTCGATAACGAACAGGCACTGGATAAGCTGGCTTCACTGCTGCAGTCACAGAACTCCGAAAAGCAGAAGAAAGTTATCTCTACGACTCTGCCTATCGCTCTGGCCAGCAAATTCGAAAGCATCCAGAAAAAAGCCGTTCAGATTGTCATAAACTACCCGACAATACTTAAAGATGTACTGCCGGCTCTACGTCTGTCGTCTGATATGACAGTCAGATTCTGGGTATTTTTTATTCTTATTGAGCTTGGTTTTATCCGCCAGGATGAACTGCTTGAGATACTCAACAGCCGTGAAAATGATGAAATCAGAAAAATTGCCCTCGAAGCCCTGGGCAAGAACCCTGACAAGCGCGTTATTCTTGCCTTTCTCGAAAAAATCAGTGACCCGAGCTGGATCGTTCGCAAGCAGGCCAAGCGCTCTCTTATCGAGCAGGGCGACTCAATTTATCAGATCATTCAAGAGTATTTTCAAAGTTGCTCGAGTCAGCAGAAATATGAGTGTATCAAGCTTATTCCGCTTATTCTGCGTGAAAAAGCCTTTACCCTTTTTCAGCGGATGCTCGAGTCCGATCGCAACGGTGTTTTTAAGCCATACATCTGCGCCGGGCTAGGCGAAATCAAGAATGAAAATTCGTTGAAAACCCTTCTGAGTCTACTCGATGATGACTCGATGGTTGTTCGCCAGGAATCGATCAAAGCCCTGACCAACTGGGGACGGGAAGTCGTCCCGCATATCATGGCGATTTTTCCGACCGCCGGCAATGCTACCCGTCTGTGTATGATGACTCTTTTAGGTCGGGTTCTTGGTCTCGATGTCGTAAAGCTTATTAACGAAAAGTTTGGCGCTCCAACCCAGGAGACCAAATATTTTCAGCTGACCGCCCTGGGTGAAGTACGTGATCCTTCGGTAATCGCCGAGTTACTTCCTTTTATCAAAGATGAATCCATATTCATTCAAGATTACGCTAATCGAATCATCGTTCAACTCGGGGTGCATGCAGTTGACCCCTTGCTTGCCTTTCTTGATACTGAAGACGAAGATCTTATCATTCAGGTTCTGAGAATTCTCGGGGTAATTGGCTCAAAAGAGGCTTTGCGTCCGCTTCTCTTCATGATCGATAATTCTAAAAATACGCTGGTTCGCACCTGTGCCATCGAAGCTATTGCCAAGCTGCAAAAATTCGAGCTGATCGCCGGCATGCTTCTTTTGAAACTCGACGACAAAGATCTTTCTATCAGGCACACTATAGTCGAAAATCTATCGAAGCAGCCGCGAAAAGCCTTTCTTAAAGAGCTAGTGTCGGCATGTTTCGATAACAGCGCCGATATTGCCTGGTTGTCACGCGAAATACTC
>JAQUZA010000518.1 GCA_028691595.1 Candidatus Rifleibacteriota bacterium | reverse complement strand
TTGTCCGGCCAGATAAACCGGCCCTTTTCAAGTCTCTTCTGCCAGAGGCAGAAGCCGTTTAAGTGCCAATAAAGGACCTTGATGATCTTCCGGCTGCTGTTACTGAAAACAAAAAGACCATCAGTAAGCGGATTCCTGGAAAATTCACCTGCTACCAGCGACGACAAACCGTTTATCGATTTCCTCATATCGACCGGGTTGATGGCGATAAAAACCTGAGTGTTATTGCCGAACATCATATGGCGACAACCAGTTGTAAAACAGCAGCCAGGCACTTTGCATCAAAACCAGTGGCAATTTCAAGTCGGGAATTTCGACCAAGGGTAATGCTGATGCCGCTTGAATGGTTGCTGTTTTGAGAGGATCCGGCTGAAAGAATATTCAGTGGTAACGCAACCAGATCGAGTTTCGCTGGTAGAACTTCCCTGACTGGAACTTTCTTGTCGGCACCAAGACGGCAAACCTTGTGGTGGGCAAAGGCCTTGTCTCGCAAGCCATGCCGGCGGCAATATTCCTTCTGGCTCAAACCACTTAAACGCCAGGCATCAACGTGCATGTTCCAAAACGAAATGGGGTGTTTAATCGGTGCTCTACGCTTCATAAATGCTCCTGTAAATGATGTCGAGATTCACAGAAGCAACATTGCCACAAAAAAATCAGCAAAAAAAGATGCGGTTTACTGAGCGCTTACAGATAAAGGCCTACGTAAGGAACTCCCCGTCAGAGGCGGGGTTGATGGTAAAGCCGCATTGCGAGGTGGGGAAGCTGATAATTTTTGCATAGCATTAAAAACTTGCCATGAGTTTGAAATGTGAGATCAGGACCAGCTAATGGTCATAGTTTGCCCCTCATTCGTTTCGGCTTTTCAGGGTTCTGATTTTCCGGGGCATTGAGGCTATAAAATTCGTGCAGTTTGGCAGCAAGCAGCTTTTTCTCTGGCAGCTGTGTCTGGTATTCGGCAATAAGTGCGGGTGATAGAGATCGGCTGAGAGCGTATTCAACAACTTCTTCGTCTTTGGTCGCGCAAAGCAGAAGGCCAATAGCCGGGTTTTCATGAGGCTTACGGTGGTCGCGGTCAAGTGCTTCCAGATAAAAATTCAGCTTGCCCAGGTGTTCTGGTTCAAACCGGTCAACCTTCAGTTCGATAGCCACCAGACAATTGAGGCCGCGATGAAAAAAGAGCAGGTCGAGTGCGAAATCACGGCCGCCGACCTGAAGCGGGTATTCAGAGCCGACAAAACAGAAGTCACGCCCAAGCTCTATCAGGAATTCCCTGAGGCGATTAACCAGCCCACGATGCAGGTCTGCCTCATCGTGTTCAGCTGGAAGCTGGAGAAATTCGACAACGTAGCTGTCTTTGAAAACATCTACAGCAGCAGGATGAATTTGTCTCACCACTGGTGAGACTTTTGTGGGGTTCATTACCATCCGCTCAAAAAGAGCTGCTTTGAACTGCCTTTCGAGTTCACGTTTACTCCAGCGTTCCTGGATGGCCATGCGCAGGTAGAATTCCCGCTCTTCGTGGCGCTTTGACTGGCTAAGAATAATTAGATTATGTGTCCATGGCAATTGTCTCAGCAGTGCCGAGACTATTTCGTCGCCGGCGTAGGTATCGTAGAACTGCCGCATCCGGAACAGGTTCGGGCGGGTAAACCCCTTCAATCCAGGCTGAGTTTTGGCCAAATATCGTGCCAGTTCATCAACGACTCTATCACCCCATTCTGCCGAAGCGAGTTTGCGACTGATATATTCGCCGACCTGCCAGTATAGATTTACCAGCTCAGCATTTACTGCCTGATAGGCCTGCTGTCTGGCAGTTTGAATAAGGTCCACTATCTCACCGAAGGCAAAATCAAAGGTTTGTAAAGAATCGCTTCTTTTCCGGGTTGTTATGTTCTTTTTCACGGCTTTCCCCCGACACTGATCATGTTGGTAATTACATGAGGGCATTGCTTTCGAGCTTCCGCAGTTTCTGCGCTGTCAGGTATCGATCCAGGGTCATTTAACCACGGTTTCGGCTGCAGTGCAAGGCCTTGCATCTAGTCGTATAAGCTGCTCAGCCCGTGAAAACGCAGGATAGGGCATGCCACAGCAAAGGCATCACAAAATCACAGGCTTTTTTCGGATAGAGCCTGTAGCCATATAGATAATTATTCAAATGAATAGTTACGGAATAATCTATTCTTAATAAGCTTATAATAAAATTATCTGTGATACTGTGATTTAATCACGTCTTACAGCAGGCGGCACCCTATAATAAAGGGTTTCCGAAGATCACAGACCCCCGACAAATTTCCGTGATTGCCTGTGATAGCTGTGATCGGACACCTCGGCCCTGAGCACCAAAATCACCAACTGTCACCATCAGATTGGTGCTGTGTAAATCCTTTACAGATAAGGGTTTTAAATACTTTTCACCAAATTCACCAAGATTTAGAGTATATATGCCAGAATTCAGTAATTATCGATTCATCTGAATAAGTATATGTATATGCTGATTCTTGGTGATTTTGGTGACAAACCCCTGCATTGCCTGTATTTATGCTGGTTTCGGCATGATTTTATCTTGGTGCTGGCCGTGGTGAATTGGTGAAAGAACTTTTATCCCCGGCCATTCGCATGAAAGATTTTTAGGCCTTGAAAAATACTGGCTAAAGCAGTTTAATTAATACAAGACTCTGTAAACAGGCTACGTTATGGGATCAGCAATGACATTCAGTAGAGAAATGTTCTTTCAGGATCATCTGGCGCTTTTTCCGAAGTTCAAGATCGTCTGTGAAACCGAAGAACACATCGGCTTCATCAATTTGAGACCGAAGGAAGCCTACCAAAGCAGTGCCGGGTATGCCGAAATCGATAAGGAACTGTTTCAGCTCACCGGTAACCGAATCCGGTATATTGAAACAACCGACAAGAACGGTTCCGGCAGATATGTTTATAATCGCCCCGCCAACCTCGCGCTGGACCGTGAGAACAGTCAGAAAATGACGTTATCACTGGCAACCAACCATCACAAAAAAGCCATTTATATAGTCTC
>JAQUZA010000517.1 GCA_028691595.1 Candidatus Rifleibacteriota bacterium | reverse complement strand
GCAGATATTGCCGTTTGACCGATTAAGCAAAAACCTGTCAACAGCAGCACCAGAATCTTTTTCTTCATTTTTTAACTCCTGTTCAGGAAGCATCAGTGAGTCAGATATTGCCGTTGGGAAGGTCGTCAAGCCAGATCCCCGGCATCTGATACCCGCAATCAGGGCATTTTCCGCGGGAAAGATTGCTGCGCATAACCTTAAACCCAAGACGTTCAACAACTTTTATGCCACAACCCGGGCAGTAGGTGTGGTTTCATTCCTGGCCGGGGTTATTGCCGGTATAAACAAACTTCAGGCCTGCTTTGAGAGCCATCTTTCTTGCGTTTTCAAGGACAGTATTTGGGGTTGGCGGCAGATTCTTGAGCATAAATTCAGGGGCAAACCGCGAAAAATGCCAGGGAACATCAGGCCCGAGATTGGAGGCGAACCAGTCTATGCCGGTTTTCAGATGTTCATCACTGTCATTTTTGCCGGGTATAAGCAACGAAACGATTTCCATGTGCCGGCCGGAATTCTTGATCAACTTCATGGTATTGGTTACCGGTTCGAGATCGCCCTTGATTACCTCACGGTAAAATTGCTGGGTAAAGCCCTTATAGCCAACCACAAACATGTCAATCAGGTCAAGCAGGTCATGCAGAGGCTCTGGTTGAATGTAGCCCCCGGTAACCATTATTGTTTTAAGATTGTTTTTGTGGGCAAGACGGGCAATATCTTTCATAAATTCAATATAAATAACTGGTTCTGTGTAGAAAAACCCAATGCTTTGCACCTGAAAATCAAGAGCCCTGACAATCACTTCCTCGGGCTTGAAACTGAAATTAGAGGTTTCAGCCGGACTTTTCTGTGAGAACTGCCAGTTCTGGCAATACTGGCAGGCAAGATTACAGCCCGCCGTAGAAATTGATAGAGCCGGGCTATGAACGTGATAATGAAAAAGCGGCATTTTTTCAACCGGGTCGATTGCCAGAACGCAGGGCAGCCCATAAACAAGGCTGACATATTTGCCGTCACGCAGTCCCCGGGCACGGCAGGTGCCGTTTTCGCCTTCGCCTGGAACGCATTTATTAGGGCAAAGACCACATTGAAGGCTGCCGTCATCTAGTTTGAGAATATATTCAGCCGGAAAGGCGCTTTCATTGCTTTGAGCGAACAATGGACAATTGTTGCCCATGGCAGCGACTGCACAAGCAGTACCGAGGGTTTTCAGAAAAGCCCGACGGTTAAGTGACCAGAAACTGCTTTTATTCATTACTTATTTACCTGCCATTACGTATTATTCAAGCAAGCAAAACCCGGGTCTGCATCACGGAGGCTGCAGACTACTATACAGATACGTCTGTCACGACCATGAAGTTACACAATTGTTGCCAGATCTGGCGCTTTTCTGTTAACTTGAGCTTAAATATATGCCCACCAGAAAAATTATGCAATCATCAGGCGCATTCACCCTGATCGAAATTATTCTCGCCATGGCGATTCTTGCTGCGACCATGGTTCCTGTTTTCTTTTTTATGAGCAAGGGTGCTTCAGACACTGATTTTAACGTTTCACGCATGTTCGCCATCAGTCGTGCCTCGGAAATTTTGAATGCCATGCTTGATAACGTTCCATTTCAGGCTCTCCGGGCTGGAATTCCCGGCTTCATCAAGGTTGAAGACCTTAAAACAACAGAAGGTTACGAAAGCTTCGATGATGCCTGGGCCACGAAGTTCGTTAATACCGTATTTCCAGGCAGCGAAAAAACTGCTGCAGGCTACCCCTGCCAATGCATTGTCAATGACCCGCGCGGGCAATATTACAAGATTACCCTGAGAGTTGAAGATATTTCATCACCAACAGCCTCTAAAGACGAGAAACCGCCTCTCAAAAGAATTGGCAAAGATTATCCTGATAAGGCACCCAAGGATTTTTCGATGATCGGAACCGGCGAACCAACTTTTTCTTATCTTAAAAATCCGGCAAAGCTTCTCAGTCAATCGTGGCATCAACGCATTTATCTGCCTAACCCGGTCGGTATGCTGCCAAAAGCCAATGAGTATCGTTTTGAAGTTGAACTGCCGGATAAGGTGTCAGAGAACCACGAAAATTTTTATCTCGACGAAGGTTACGAAAAATATCAGGCTGATGCCTTCAGGTTTTCTGACCCGACTGCCACGCGTCTGACCCAACGTATGGCTAAAACACAGGTTACCTATACCACCAGTGAAGACTTCAGATATTGCGGATTAAAACGCCTGATTATTGAAGTTCAATGGAATATCGAAAAACCAAACCTGAAGACACCTGACAAAACCGGGACCGGCATGCGCCGGATACACCTTATGACAATCAAGGCGGATATAGATGTATAAAAAAACTGTATTTCGCCGCAAGGGTATGGCCATCATCATCGTTCTTATTTTTTCGGTCTGTCTGCTGGTTTTATTTGCTTCAATGTCTTTTCAGCACCGCAGCGTAGCCGGGCGCAACAAGCTTAATCTGCGCGATCAGCAGGCATTCTTTGCCGCCCGGGCTGCCATGCAGCACTTTCTTTTAAAAGCAAGACTCTTCCCGACCGAGCTTTATGATGCCGTTGAATTCATGCAGGGCAAGAATCCATACTTTGATTTTTCAGAGTTTCCATTTAGAACTGACGATGGCAAACCCGCCTTTCAGGAAATACCCTCATATTCAGGTATTTACAAACGTATTATTCCGGTTGAATCTGATGCCAGCGGGCGAATCAAATTTTTCTATATTCCTCTGAAGATTGTTGGCAGTGAGCCCGAAGCCATGCTGCGCATCGCCAGCCATTATAACCCTAACTACAGATATCTCGCTCCAAAACTTGCTCCAAACACTCTTCCAGAAAAATATATTTCTCCAGATAACAGCAAAAACAGTTCTTATGCACCAGGCAAATTTCTCTCATATTTTTACCGTGACTGCAGCAACGATACGGTTGATGGCCAGGTTCTGCAACCGATGCTTAAAACCGAAAAGGCACCGGGCCTCGAGACCGAGCAAAGCTGGAGTATCAACGACGAAGGATACCCATAC
>JAQUZA010000516.1 GCA_028691595.1 Candidatus Rifleibacteriota bacterium | reverse complement strand
CAAAGAGATGCTCATGGATACAGGTATCGGCAAAGACGGCTATTCGGTGATCGGCCAGGGCGACATCGACGACATCATCTTTCAGCGCACCCAGTCGCGCCGGGCTCTCATCGAAGAGGCCGCCGGCATTACCAAGTTCAAACACCGCAAAATGAACACCATGACCAAACTGGGTCATACCCGCACCAACATTACCCGCCTCAGAGATATAACCTCTGAAATCGAAGGGCAGCTTGGCCCCCTTGCCGAACAGGCCGAAAAAACCCGCAAATACCAGGCGCTGGCCTCCGAAATACGCCAGCTCGAAATTGACCTGGTTCTTTTCGACCTTAACCAGCTCAATGGCGAATTCGAAAACATCAATTCGATGCGTCTCGGCCTGCTTGCCAAAATCGATGAAATCGAAAAATTCCTCGCCGAAGTCGATGCCCGAAAAGCAGAAGCACGCGTGCGCTTCGCCGAATTTGAATCAGTGCTGCAAACCCGCCAGGACGAAGTTAAAACAGTGGTGGTGCAGATAGATGAGCGCCGTCGTCAGATGGCGGTGCTGCGCGAAGATATCAAGAGCCAGCAGGCTCGCAGTCAGGCCATTCTCGAAGAAATCGACGGCATCGAAAACATGCTTCTCGATGGCGGCCACGAAATTACCGATGCCGAGAACCGCCTCAAAGATGAAGAAACACGTGAGATCGAGCTTGCCGCAGTTATGGCCGATATCGAAGGCAACGTCGACAAGGTCAGGGCCGAACTCGATAAACACCTTAAAGAGCAGACCCACGACAAAGAATCGGCTTTTCAGATAGCAGTTAAGCTTGCCGATCGTCGTAACCGCATCACCACCTTTAATCAGCAGATACAGATTCTTGACCGCCAGCTCGAAAAGGGCGAAGGTGATGTTTCGTCAGCCCAGAGTTACGTTGATAAACTGAAAACCGAAAACGCCAGAATCGAAGCCGAAATTGCCACGATGAAGAGCGAAATAGAAAAGAACCGTTCGCTGCTTTCTGAAGAAATGGCGCGCCTCGGCAAGGTAGAAAAAGATCTCAAACGCACTGAAGAAGAACTCACCGGTGTTTCCGATCAGATAAAAATGCTGCGTGCCCGCAGTAATCTGCTCGAAGAACTTCGTCACAGCAGTGACAGCGGTATTTTTCGTGGGGTGCAGGCCGCACTGGCTCTGAAAGAAACCGGTCGACTGCCCGGTATTCATGGTATTGTCGGCGAGCTGATCAAAGTGCCGGCCGGTTATGAGGTCGCTTTTGAAACAGCTCTCGGTGGCAGCATTCAGGATATTATCACCAAAGATGCCGAAACCGCCAAAGCCGCCATCGACATGCTCAAGGCCAACAAGGCAGGTCGCGCCACTTTCCTGCCCCTCGACATGATGACTGCGCCCCCGGCGCTCGCCAGAGCCGAAGCCCGTGGCTGCCTTGGCGTGGCTCTTGAACTCATTCAGTTTGATGCCAAATTTTACACGGTCATGAGCAATCTGCTTGGCCGCATTCTCATTTTTGATAACCTCGATAACGCCGTTGAATACACGCGTAAAAACCGCAATTTTAACCGTATTGTCACCATCGACGGTGAAATCATCAGATCTTCAGGTGCACTCACCGGGGGCGGCGAAACCCGCAAAGCCGGCGGTATTCTCTCGCGCAAGCGCGAACAGGAAGAACTCGAAGAAAAGCTGAAGTCTTTTGAAGGCAAGGAAAGCAAGCTGCGCAGCCTGATGGGCAACCTTGTCAAAGAGCGCCAGATCCTCAATGGCTCAACCCGTGAACGTGAAGATGCAGTGCGGCGGCGCGAACAGTCACTCGATTTCTTCGAGCGCAATCGTGATAAAAACGCCCAGGAACTTAAATCGCGCAGCGAAGAATATGCAAATATTGCCCGCGACCGTGCCGAAATGACCACCCGCCTCGAGTCGCTCAAAAATGAGCTGACCCAGGCAAGTGCTGAACTCAGCTCACTCGAAAAACAGGACGAAGAACTTTCGGGTCGCCTGAATGCTTTGAGCGGCCGTGAAGGCTCGATTCAATCGCGTCTGAGCAGCTTGAACAGCATGTATGGCGAACGAAAACTCGAAATGGCTCAGATAGTTGAGCGCAAGAAAGCCATAAAAAAAGAAATCGAAGCCGCAAGCAAACGTCGGCGCGAAGCCGCTGAACGTAAAGACCGGGCCGCAGCCGAAGTCGATCGCCTCAAGCTGTTGAGCACCGAAGGCGAAGGCCGGGTTGCCGAAATTCAGGCCGGAATCGATGAATTCGAAAAGCGCAAAGAAGCGCTAGAATCAGCAATGGAAAACATTCAAAACGATTACCGCCGCATGTCAAAAGAGCTCGACCAGCTCGATCATGCATATCAGAGCCGCGTGCGCATCGAAGATTCCACCCGCAAAAAACTTTCTGAACTCGATATCAAGATGGCCGAAGTCAAAACCCACATCAGCACCAAAGAAGGCATTCTCAGCGGCGAATTCAATCTTGATATCAATGATCTCAAACATCAGGCCAATAAATATGAGAGCCGTGAAGAACTGGCTGGTCGCATAAATCAACGCCGCTTCGAACAGGAAGTTCTTGAGCCGGTTAACCCTCTTGCCATCGAAGACTACGAAAAAACCAAAGAGCGCTATGACTTTTTGAATTCGCAGATCGCCGATATGACCGAAGCGGCAGACTCGCTTGAACAGGTTATTGCCGAAATCGAAAAAATTTCTTCCGAGCGTTTTCTCGAAACGTTCGGGCAGATCGGCATCGCTTTTAACGATATTTTCGAAATTCTTTTTCCTGGTGGCAGCGGCATGCTCAAGCTTACAGACCCGCAAACCCCTCTTGAAAGTGATGTTGATATCGTCTGCCGCCTGCCGGGCAAAAAACTCTCGACCCTCGAACTGTTCTCTGGTGGCGAAAAGGCTCTGATTTCACTGGCGTTGCTCTTCTCGATTCTTCAGGTCAAACCACCCGCGTTCTGCCTGCTCGATGAAGTCGAAGCCGCCCTCGACGAAGCGAATGTGCGCAGATTTACGCGTATGTTGCGCAGTTTTGCC
>JAQUZA010000515.1 GCA_028691595.1 Candidatus Rifleibacteriota bacterium | reverse complement strand
TTTGACGCAGACCACCAGTGATAAAAAGTACAGGCAACATCACCAGCAGCAAAAAAACCGCCGCAATAGCCGCCCTAAGACCTATTTCATCACGCATTCTCTGCCTAATTCTCTTTCTTCATCCGTGTTAATCCGCGGTCAAAATCTTAGTTATAGTCTGCGTTAATCCGTGTGCATCCGTGTTAATCCGTGGCTAAAATCTTAGTGTTCATCTGTGTCAATCCGTGTGCATCTGTGGCCCATAAAGGGTCTCTTCAAAAAATCAGCCCTGAAACATATGTCTCAGGGCTGATTCTAAGCAAATCCGTGGATCAGTTTTTCATGCTGTGAACTGGTGCCGGCATACGCCCGCCCCGCCGCACAAAAAGAGAAGGTGAATGACGGCCCACTTCCATTACCGGGCCTTTGCCAAGCAGACCACCAAAGTCAACAACGTCGCCTGCTTCCATGCCAGGAACAGGGATAAGGCGGCAGGCGGTAGTTTTGTGGTTGATCATACCAATAGCAGCTTCATCAGCGATTATCCCGGCAATGACATCAACCGGAGTGTCGCCTGGAATTGCAACCATATCGAGACCCACAGAGCACACACAGGTCATGGCCTCGAGTTTCTGAATGTTCAGGGCTCCGGCTTCAACGGCGCGGCACATGCCGGCATCTTCGGTGAGCGGAATGAAAGCGCCAGACAAACCGCCGGCATAGGTGGCAGCCATGATGCCGCCCTTCTTCACAGCGTCATTCAGCATTGCCAGGGCAGCGGTGGTGCCATGGCAACCAGTTCTTTCGAGGCCCATCAGTTCAAGAATATCAGAGATTGAATCGCCTTCTGCCGGGGTTGGTGCCAGTGAAAGGTCGATAATACCGAACGGGATACCGAGCATACGTGAGGCTTCGCGCCCAATAAGTTCACCCGTGCGGGTAATCTTGAAGCTTATTTTTTTAATTACTTCAGAGAGCTCGCCAAAGTTCAGGTGCGAAGAATTTTCGAGAGCAGCTCTGACCACGCCGGGGCCTGAAACACCTAGATTAAGAATTGCTTCGGCTTCGCCAGGGCCCAGAAATGAGCCGGCAATGAATGGGTTATCCTCGACGGCGTTACAGAAAACGACAAGCTTGGCACAGGCCAGACCGTTTCGATCACGTGAACGTTCGGCTGCTTCTTTAACGATCTCAGCCATGCGATAAACGCCGTCCATGTTAATGCCGGCCTGCGAGCTTCCGATGTTAACGCTTGAGCAAACACGGTCGGTGCTGCAGAGCGCATCGGCTATCGAGTTGAGCAGAATCTGGTCGCCGCGTGAAATACCCTTTTGAATAAGCGCTGAAAAACCTGCAACATAGTCGATGCCGAGTTCTTTTGCAGCTTTATCGAGAGCTTCGGCAATCGGAACAGCGGTCGGCTCAGTGAAAGCTCCGGCGAGAAAAGCGACCGGGGTAACGGATATGCGTTTGTTGACGATCGGAATGCCGTATTTCTTTTCGAGTTTGCGGGCGACCGGCACCACATCATGAGCTACGCGCACCACCTTTTCGTAGACCTTGGCAGCGCATTTGTGAACATCAGAATCTGCACAGCTCATCAGGTTGATGCCGCAGGTGATGGTGCGAATGTCGAAGGTTTCGACCCCGACCGCACTGATGGTTTCGATGACTTCTTCAAGAGAAAAAAGCATTTAAGGCCTCCATCACAGCCGGTGCTGGAATCTGAAAACGTCTTCGTGCTGAATAAAAACTTTGACACGCAGCTGTTCAGCAACTGTCTGCATGCGACTCTGAAAGTCTTCAAAAGTACAGTTGGCTGTTGAAAAATCAGTCATCATCATCAGGGCAAAGAGATCCTGCATGATTTTCTGGCTGACATCTTCGACGTTAACGCTTGAATCGGCGATAGCGCGGGTGATACCGGCAAGAATGCCGGGTTTGTTGGCACCGAGTACGGTGATTACAACCTGTTCCTTTTTCCTGTTCAAGGCACAAACCTCCCCTTCGGGATGTATTATAACTACAAGCTTTAATGTACCGCAGCAATATAGCAGATACCCTGCGTTCAGTAAAGTATCTTGACCTTTAGCGGTCGAACGACAGTAATTACGCAGAATTCTTAATTTCGCGTTTTAGCAGCGCTGAACAAAAGTTTGTATGCGGCCCAGGCAAAGAAAGGCGAAGAATTCATCAAGAAAATCACCGGCCTGTCACCCGAAGAGCTTAAAAGCTGTCTCAAAGAGGACTGACACAGAATTTTCCCTAAAAGCAAAAGCGCGCCCAAAGGGATTCGATTCCCCGGCCTTCTGCTCCGAAGGCAGACGCTCTATCTAACTGAGCTATGGGCGCAATAACCAAAGCCTATCACAGAGACCCGCCTCATTAAAGAGAAATCGACAGCATCGCTTCAACCCGCACACCAATGCGACTCCGGTCATTTGAATTTTTCAAGTGATTCCAGCAGTTCGTCGATTTCGGCACTAAGTGGTTCAATGGCCTTTTTGAGTTTGAGACACGCCTGCTGCCAGTATTCGGCATCGGTCTGCCGTGCATGCCAGCTGCCGGAAACAGCGGCTTTGGTAGCTGCCTTAAAGTATTTAACTGCAAACTTCAGTCGCCATGAAGGAAAATTAAAATCGCCAATGCGGGTTGCAGCCATACCAGCTTCATTGCCGGCTTTTACGGCCATGTCTGCTGCGTAGCGCCAAAATTCTCTGGCGTTATTATCGTCAATTTCAGCGGGAAACACTGGAAGCATTTCTTTGACGTTTTCTAGGCCTGCGGTGGCGTTTTTGTTCCAGACCATGTCGCCACTCCAGACTGGTTCAGCAGTCTGCCAGAATCTCATTTCATTAAGGCCGTTTTTGCAATCGTTGGCAAAGGTGCGGCACTGAAACTCATGCACTTTGTCGCTTTCATCAGCTTGCGGATAAATCGCGGTGCCCATGACAAACCTTTTGCGAAAGTACATGGCCCCAAGGCGCACCTTGACCGGCAGCTTATTTTTTTCAAGCAGATCAAGCATGATGCGTGAACATTTGAAGCAGTCTTCAGCGACTTTGCGCCTGATCGTC
>JAQUZA010000514.1 GCA_028691595.1 Candidatus Rifleibacteriota bacterium | reverse complement strand
CGGATCATCATATACTCCGCCCCCACGCCGATCAGAAAAAGATGAACCTTTTGCCAGAAACGAAGCCCGCCAGTCAGCAATTCTTCTGACAGCAAATTTCAAAGTTATTGATCAGGTTCTCAGCCAACTGAAAGCAATCGCGCCCGAAGGTGGGCGCCTGATTATTTCTTCATATCTTTATGAAAATTTTGGCAAAGACAATATCGGTCGAGGTTTCCAGCTGGTACATTCAGGAAATGTTCCCAGTCATAAAGCCCTCGATGGCATAGACCATCTTTTGATTCCTTCATTATCGATCAACAGTTTGTCAAAGGCAGCCAACCTGATAGCTGATACTTATGCTACCAGGGTTTTGTGCCAGGCTCTTGGTGATGGCGTTAGAATCACCGTTACCGATGAATCTATAATAGATGCCGCCAGATGTTTTCCAGCTGGAGTGGCACGCAAAATCGATCAGTTCCGGCGTGAGCTTGAAAGCATGGGCGTTATTTTTCAACGCGGCACCATCAAAGTTACCCCTGACCACAAATGCACCAATTGCGCGGCCGGCAAATGCGCCGAATGCGTAACCTGCTCACCTGCAACTGCAACAACAGTTGCAGCTAAAAAGTTTTCTGATCCTCCCCCGATCGCTTCGGTTGGTATTAAAAACAATTCCGGCCAGTCAGCATGCACCCCCGAAAGCTGTTCAAAAGACTACGGTAGCTGTGTTGCCGAATGCGCTGAAAAGGTCAAGGAAGTAATCAAAGCTGGAGCAGAAAGAATTGAAAAGGGCCTGGGAACACCGATCCCGGGGAATGAGCTTGCCCGCTACATCGACCACACCCTTTTGAAACCTAATGCCACCAGAGAAGAAGTAGTAAAGCTTTGTGAAGAAGCTCGCGAATACAGCTTTGCCTCGGTATGTGTCAACCCGGCTTACGTCGGTCTTTCCGCCAAGCTCCTTGAAGGCTGTCCGGTAAAAGTCTGCACCGTCATAGGTTTCCCTCTGGGTGCTACATCTTCATTCGTTAAGGCCACAGAAACCCGTGATGCCGTGGCCAACGGGGCAACTGAAATCGACATGGTCATCAATGTTGGTGCCCTCAAGTCAAAAGATTACGAGCTGGTCAAGAATGATATTGCCAGAGTTGTCGAGGCTGCCGGTGGTAACACCGTCAAGGTTATTCTTGAAACATCGCTGTTAAACGATGAAGAAAAAGTCAAAGCCTGTGAGTTGTCAAAACTGGCCGGGGCAGATTTTGTAAAAACATCGACCGGGTTCAGTACCGGTGGAGCCACCCTTGAAGACATCTGCCTGATGCGCCGCACTGTTGGGCCAACGATGGGCGTAAAGGCCAGTGGCGGAATTCGCGATACCGAAACCGCCGTTCGCATGATTCAGATTGGCGCAACACGAATCGGTGCGAGCGCTTCAGTTGGTATTGTAAAAGGCGAAAAACAGTCTGGAAAAGGTTATTAAGCTTTTTTAAAATAGAGCTCTATCAAAACGGCCGGAACATTCAAGATGCATGTTCCGGCCGTTTATTTTAGCCAGTAAGAGGTCAGGAAACGCATCCAGTCAGAGTGAATGCCCAGAACATCGCCACAAGAGCATAGAGAAAAACTCGCTTAATCACGAACTGCCTCCTTTAAAAGCACAACAAGCACCATTGCGGTTAAAACCCAGAACAGAAGCATCGGCGAACCCCTGTATTTTGACGTACGTGCAATTCAATTATCGGCTTGTCATCATCAGTAATTTAAAAAAAGAAGACAGCTCACTTGTTCTGGCAAAGCAGCTGGTCAAGATGTTGATTTTGCAAGTTCAATGTTGGCAGAACACTAACTGCAAACAGGGTGACAAGCCTTTGGCACGCATGCACAAATATCTCAGGTTCAGCAAAAAATGCACCTGAACACAACGGAGAATCGGGGCTAATCTTCGGAAATTTTGGAGGGAGTTGAAGCCACCGCAGCGTCGGGGGTTTCTTCGGGAGTTTCTTCGGGAGTTTCTTCGGGGGTTTCGTCGATGTTTCTATCAGCAGTCTCAGCCTGAGTTGCGTCTGAAGCATCGTCGGATTCAAGCTTATCGGTTTTATGCAAAATTTTCCCGGGCTCAGGCCTCGTTTTGATGGAAGCAAAGCTGGCCGGTGGGCCTGCCCAGAAGCCAGATGGCGACTCTTGAGATATCGTTTCTCCAAACAATGGGAAATAGAGTTGTTGATTCTTGCGAAGTTCAAAAACCGTGCGGGCCAGATCTTTAACCCAGACGGTACCCTGACTGCCAAGCAAAATATAGGTGCCGTTATCGGGTGTAACTTCAATCATGAGAGTTCCATCGGACATTGCGCCTGAAAATTTTCTGGAAACGATGTTCAGTGACTGCGAAGATTCACTTGCAACAATCATAAGCCTTCCAGCCATCGGGTAAATTCCGTTTTCAAGAACTCTGGCGACCGCCCCCGGGAAAAAGGTAATGCTGTGACTGCCAATAACCATTGCGGAGTCAGTTGCAAGAGGATCTTGAACCGATAATCGCACTGTAAGTAGAGAACCTGCCTCGATAATTGTCTCTGATGCACATCTTTCGAAGGCAACCCCGTGCGGATGACGCACATAAAAGTTACCGGCAAGGGCAGGACAATCGGGCAAAATAGCTTCACCAGCAAAAGCCGCCTGCATTGAGGCACAAAGCGCCACAATCAGCAACAAAAACCTGAATGCTGATTTATTGTCTTTTTGACGCATCGTTTTCGGGGGAATCTTCACCGGGCAATTCTTTGTTGGTGTTGCTTTCAGAGTCAACAGATGTTGCAGCAGCGGTGGCGGCAGTATCAGAGGCTCCGTTGATAAACTTTTCATATTCGGCCTTACGATGAGCATCTTCCAGGCCTTCGTTCAGATGCTGGGTCAAAGCCTGACGCATCAGAAGTACATCATCTCTGATTGTGAGTATTTCGTAATACAACATTGTTATCATGAGAATTACACCCATAAAAGAGAGCACCGGGCTGTTAGCCCTTGGCACTTTCATGTAAACGTAAGAAAAAATGCCGAGAGCAAACAAAACACTGAAA
>JAQUZA010000513.1 GCA_028691595.1 Candidatus Rifleibacteriota bacterium | reverse complement strand
ACGCCCTGCAGCACCTCGTCGCGAAAGACATTGAAACCGGTGCGATCAACTATATAGCCGATGTGTTCCTTTGGCAGACAACGAAGAATGTAGCGATCGACATAAGCCATGGTATTGGCGATAACTTTGGTCACCACCTCTTCGTTAACCCTGTCTAGAAAAGGCATTGCCAGTCGCGGGTTCTTCTTGCCGGTGCGGCCCATGACCAGCAGACGATAATATTTGCCGGGCTTGCGGGTCCAGGCTGAGGTCGGGCATGCAAGTACACATTCGCCGCAGCCAATACAGCGCCGCTCATCGCGCACCACCTTGCTGCCGTTCATTTCCAGGGCTCCGGTAACTTTTCGCTGACAGGCTTTTACGCAAGCCTCGCAACCAATGCACTGATCGTAGTCATATTCTGGAATGCAAATTGCGACAATACCGAAATCCTGCATATGAGCCTTGATACAGTCATTTGGGCAGCCGGTGATTGCAATCTTGGTATGAAAATCATTCGGGTAGACAACCGCTTCGATGCGTTGCGCCAGCCCTGTCGTATCAGTGTTGGCAAACGGGCAGGTGCGATTGCCGATGCAGGCAGAGATGTTGCGCATGCCGGCCGCGGGGTAGCCCGCCGCCGGGTTGTCGATCTTAACGCCATGCTCGAGCTCGAGTTCTTCTATCAATGGTATGAGAGCCGCGTTTACTTCAGCCATCTTCGCGAATGGTATGTTCGGAATCTCAAAACCCTGCCGGGTCGTTATATGCAGGTTGCCGTCGCCAAACTGTTCGGCGATTTTAGCTATCCGGGCAATCTGAGAGGCATTGAGGTGCCCACCCGGCACCCTGATTCGGATGGCGGTATAATTTCGCCGTTTGGTAATTCTGAAAGCATTCTTGATCACTGTCTTGCGATTCAAATCAAGCGACATGTGCTACCTCTCAATCTATGAGTGTCGCGGCGTGCGACAGGTTCATTACTGGCCCATCAAGGCAAATATAGGTCGAATCAATCTTGCAATGTCCGCATTTGCCAAGCCCGCACGACATCAGGCGTTCGAACGAAACCCATATGTTGTCGACCGGTACACCCAGCAGCCTGAATTCGGCAGTAGCAAACTTCATCATTACCGGTGGCCCGACGACAATTACCTGATAGTCATCTGGTATCTCGAGTTTCAGCCTGCGAATATGCTCGGTCACCAGGCCCATATCGCCTGACCAGCCATCCTGGGGCTTGTCGATCGTCAGTGTCATGTCGCACTTCTGCTTCCAGAGCTGAATATCGTCGGTAAAAAGAATGCTTTCCTTTGATTTGAAGCCGGTAATCAGCTTAAGCGATTTAACCGGCAGCGTGCCGGCAACGATCTGACTGACCAGTGGACGAACAGGTGCCACCCCGGAACCACCCGCAACGATGATCAGGTTGCGGTCGACAAACTTCTCGACCGGAAAACCATGCCCGTAAGGCCCGCGAATAAAAAGATTCTCGCCAACCCTGAGGTTCTGAATCGCCCCGGTCAACCGTCCGACCGCGCGAATTGTGAACTGCAACCAGTTTTGGCCATAATTGCTGATCGAAATCGGCGCTTCACCTATTTTCGGCAACGACACCTGAAAAAACTGGCCCGGCACCATATCGAGACCAGCATCGACCGTCAGCGTGAATTCAACGTCGCTTTCATTGACGATCTTCGTTATCTTAACCGGAAAAGGCTGATAAGGATTTCCGCTCATCTGTCGCTGCCCCCTTTAAGAGTTCGGCTGAGCTTGTTTATGCAGCTCGAAAACGAGATGTATTCTGGGCAGACATCGTCGCAGCGACCGCAGCCAACGCACATATCGAACCCGAAGCGCTTTCTGAAATCATAAATCTTGTGAAAGGTCTTGAAACGCATGCGTTCGCCCTTGTTTTTGCGAAACGCATGCCCGCCGGCCATGTCAGAGAAGCCATCCAGGTGGCAGCCATCCCAGACGCGCCGCCGTTCACCACACTGCCGGCTGTCGGCATAAAAAACATCGATGGTGCTGAAGCAACTGCATGTTACACACGAAGTGTTGCAGCGCCCGCAGGCGATACATCGGCTGTCGTATTCTTCCCACAATTTGTGATTGAACATTTCGGCCGGCATCGTCTCGACCGTCGGCAATTCGACCTGCTTATCGTTTGCGCTGACAAACTCAGGGGAAAAGCTGCCGGCGTGGCCCTTCTGCCCAAACAGGCTTTCGTAGCGCTGATCTTTAATCTGCGCCGCAACCCGGTCACCCGAAAAGCGCAGCGCAACTTCGTAATTATCGGTCGTATTCGATTTCATGCTGACACAGAAACAGTTTTCGAACGATTCACGACATTCGATCATGAAAAAATGCAGACGCTGGCGACGGCGCTGATAATAAGGGTCGGCCTGCCCACCGTTTTCGAGAAACATTTTGTCGAGACGGGCAAAACCGTTAATATCGCACGGCCGCAGCAGCACTATAATTTCGCCGCTTTCTTTTAGCTGCGGCTGACTGAATTCGTGATCGTTAAAATGAAAAATCGTCTCATCAGCCGGAAAAACAAGCGATTTGGGTGACAAACTGCTCTTTTCTACCAGCTCAAGCTCGTCTAATGAGGCCAGCGGTGCATATCTGATCAGGTCAGTATCAGAAAAACGCCCATGCCCGACGAATCTTTTCGGGCCATAGATCTGATAACTCTTTTGCAGTTCGGCAAAAACAGCGGCAAATTCTGCCCGCGAATAATCGTATGCTGACATTTGCTGCTCCCCTTAGCGGCTTTTGCTGCGCCACGCAACCAGAGCGTCACTGAGTGCCCTGAAATGGCCAATTTCTTCACCAACCAGTCGATCAAGGTCAGGAACCGATTTTTCATTCAAAAGACTGTATTTGACCGAGGTATAGAAAAAGACTGAATTTTTCTCAATAAGCATCGCCTTCTCGAGAATTTCGGGGTAGGTATCGCCTTCTTCTATCTGGCATTCGGTTGAGATGATGCGATCTGATGTCAGGGCCTGCAGATAGGCATCTGATTCTTCATCAGTTTCAGGTTGCCGTTCATCAGAGCTCTTTTCGAATT
>JAQUZA010000512.1 GCA_028691595.1 Candidatus Rifleibacteriota bacterium | reverse complement strand
AATCAATCATTTGTCAGCAGATTCTCCTGGGAGAAGCCATATCCCGGCAAATATCAAGCAGGCTCCGATCAGACCGGTTGTTGAAAGACTTTCTCCCAGCCATAGCCAGCCCACAATCACCCCACCAGCTGGCTGCGCATATAAAGTAACTGCCATCACGCCGGCTTCAGTGTGCCTGAGAATGATGTTCCAGATTAAATAACAGACGGCGTTACATATCACTCCAAGAAACATTATCGCAAGTAGCGACTCTCTTGTAAAGGAAATCGGCCAGAGCTGAGAAAGTTCAATGATTGCAATCGGGCTGAGCAGTGCGGCCCCAATGAAAAAGCTGAGTGAAGTTGCCCGCATGGCACCAATTCTTTGCGCTACCGGCTTCATAAGGATTGAATACAAAGCGGTCGTGAAAATTGATAAAACCACCAGAATATCGCCAAGAAAACCACCCGAAGAAATCAGCTCATTGAAAAGCTGCGAGACTGTTTTGCTGTCGAGAAGAAGCAAAGATGCCCCAAGAATCGAAATGGCGGTGGCAAGCATGGTTTTACGCTGCAAAACTTCTTTAAGCATCAGAGCCGCAAGAAAAATGGTGAAAATAGGCTCAAGCGATGCGGCAATAGCCGTTTTTGTTGAGGTAGTCATTTGCAGACCAAGGTTCAAAAGAGCATTTGAAATCGCAAGCCCGAATGAACCAATGACGAAAAGATCTTTCCAGTCTTTGTTGTTGAGGCGCGCCCGATGCCCGTTATTGGGAATAATAGCCAGGAAAAAGCCGCCGATAAAAAATCTCATAAAAGCGAGGGTTGAGGGCGGGACCACATCGAGAGCAAATTTGGCCACAGCGTATGACGCGCCCCAGGCGAGGTTGATGGAGATCAGAACAATGATGCTGAAAATTGGCGAATAAATTCTGCTTTTGGCATGGTGGTGCATATTAACTGGTTTGCTATTTTAAACTGGCAGATTCACCGACTGTTCTTCTTCGGTAATTTTCAGAAATACGGCTTCGAGATCATTGCCCGGCATGCTTGCCCGCTTTTGCAGTTCTTCGAGATTCCCAAGGGCGACAATGTCGCCGTTGCGTATGATCGCTATGCGGTCACAAAGATCTTCGGCGACCGAGAGTGTGTGGGTGGTAAGAAACACTGTTTTGCCTTCTGCTACAAGTGATTTAAAATAGTCTTTGGCAAGCTTGACGCTGCGCGGGTCAAGCCCCACAGTCGGTTCATCCACCACAAAAATTTCGGGGTCATGCAAAATTGCCGCGCTCATTGCCACTTTTTGTTTCATACCGTGAGAAAAACTTTCGATCAATTCGTGGCGGCGATCCCAGAGGCTGAAGAGCTTAAGCATCTCTTCGCCCTTTTTTAGAACCCTTTCTCTGGAAACATTATAGAGCCCGCCCATAAAGTCGAAATATTCGAGCGGGGTGAGTTTTTCGTAAAGATACGGCCGGTCTGGAACATACCCCAGGAGAGCCTTTGCCTGGTCTGGTTGGGCGAAAAGGTCGAAAGAGCCGACAAAAACTTTGCCGGAGGTTGGCTTGATGATGCCGGTAAGTATTCTTATCAGGGTTGTTTTGCCGGCGCCGTTAGGCCCCAGAAACCCAAACAGCTCGCCCTTGCGGATGTCGAGGTTGATTGATTTCAGCGCTGAAAAATCGCCATAACGCTTCATTATTTCCGAAAACCGTATCATCACATCATTCTGGTTCATAATTTTCTATGGTTTCCAAACCTTTCCGGAAGGGTAAATAAATCCAGGCTGCGGTGCAGGCTAACAATAGAATTGCACTGACTGCAAGTAAAATAACCGCAGAGTGCCCACGAACCATGTAGAACCTGCTGTGAAAGAAACGGTACATCGGATACATTTCAAGGGCCAGCAGATTGATGACATACAGACCCGAGAGAATCATATAAATAAAACCGCCATAAGAACCGGCAATTTTGAGCGGTGAGTCCGCGGAAAAATCGGCATAAATTGCGCCTACTCCTATGGCAAGAGAGGTTATAACAAGGGTTATCAGAATGACGTTGATGAAACTCAACCACAGCAGAGACTGGTGCGACACCTGAAAAACCGAATTGGTCACGGCGCAGAGCATCAGCCCCAGTAGAATCATTGGCACAAGATAAACGACCAGTTTGATCTGCATAATTCTTTTCGGGTTGACGGGTGAAGATTTAACTGCCCAGAAGGCCCTCCCCTCCATGCTTATGGAGGGAAAAACAAAGCGCATACCGATTGACGCGATTATGAAACCGATAAACGGGCCGTTAAGAAACACAAGGGTGTCGTTCAGTTCGCCGCTGTAAAGCGTCGGAATGTCTTTTAACGGCAGAATCGAAAGGTTATAACCATAAACGAAAACAATGGCGGCCATCATAAATATCTGTGAAAAAATTGCCGGGTCACGCATGAAAGTCGTGATTTCTTTGGCGGCAATTACTCTAAAATCAGCTTTGAAAAAACGAAAGGGCCAGATGATTGCGGCGCGCAGCCATTCAAGGCTGAGAACCTGGTTGTCTACCGCTTCCATTGACAACTGCCAGCTGGTGCGATAAAACTTTGTCGCAAAAATATTCACCAGAATAAAACCGGCGGCTGCCAGCCCGAAAAGTGGTAAAAACTGCCATACGGCTTCAAACGTAGAATTTCTGAACAGGCTCATGCTGGCCTGATGAAGCCATGAAGAAGGCGAATACTCGAGCAGGGGAACCTGCAGACTGAGAAGATACTGGGAGACATCTTTGAAATAGCTCGGATTAAGAAGTTTTTCGGCTTCAAGAGAGCGCAGAAAAAAAATCAGGGCCGTGAGCACAATGATCGACAGAAACTGAAAAACTTTTTTCATCTGCCTGACCGGAAAAAATGCAGCCAGCAACAGTGCCGCCATCGCTCCAGTCAGGTTTGGAAGCAGAATGAAAAACAACATGAAGAATGGAAAGATAAGATATGCAGCCCAGTCCGCTTTGAGGGCAGTTGCAAAGGCAAAAAGCGCCGGCATGAAGAAAATTACCACCATCCAGGAGCTTTCGGCGGTCATTAGTATCAGTCGT
>JAQUZA010000511.1:555-3066 GCA_028691595.1 Candidatus Rifleibacteriota bacterium | reverse complement strand
TGGCGGTTGCGGCTGTCATCTGCAGCTCTTACTGCCACCAGACCAGAGAAAACCCTTACGGCCGATTTCCCGAAGCGGTCGACATAGACATCGAATGATGTGCCGAGCACGCTGCAGGAACCAAGCGGGGTAACTACCTTGAAAATGTCGCTGCCGCGGCGAACGTTCAGCCAGATATTCCCAAGGCGTTGGTTGATGCCGTAGCGCATGATGGTGAGCATTGCATTGTTTTTTAACCGGGCGGTGGTGCCATCAGGAAACCTGAGTTCGCCACGACCGTCACCCTCAACGTTGACCATGTCACCTGGTTTGAGCTCAACGGGTTGCGCCTGTTGCAGTGCCAGCCAGGTCGACCCGGAAGTGCGTGAAATAACCGCCCGGCCGGCCAGGGTGGTGAAGAAGTATTTGTCGTGTTGAGCTTCGGCGGCATTAGTAAAAAACAGGCATGCAAAAAGACATGTCATAATTCTGATCGTTCTAAGCATTGTTTTGCTCCAAGCGGAATCTGGTCTGAGTGATTCTAAACCCAATTGGCAAACAACCTCAACCACAAATTAACACGGATGAACAAATGCATTACCACGGCTTACCACGGATTAACGCTGATGAATAAATGCATTGCCACCGATGAACACGGATTAACACAGATAAAACCGGATTAATTTTTTGGTTGATTCAGGCAGGCCTTTAGCAGGCCGAGCCACGGGTTAACATTGATGAACAAATGCATTGCCACGGATGAACACGGATTAACGCAGATAAAACCGGATTAATTTTTTGGTTGATTCAGGCAGGCCTTGAGAAAACCGAGCCAGGGATTAACGCTGATGAATAAATGCATTGCCACGGATGAACGCAGATGAACACGGACTAACACCGATTAATACTAAAATTTTTGTTTGCTGGTAAGAATTTTTCTGATAGCTGAAAGAGTAGAAGACAGGTGAGAGTCTGGTTGAATGAGATATCGGAGTTTGTCTTCTCTCTTTAACTCTAGATATGATCGTTTGGCACAAACATTATGTTGATGATTGTGTGATTATGACAATTTGTTTGTGCTTTACTTTTTGCTGAATACAAGTACCTTTTCAGTAAGAGAGATAGTATCTATCAGGGAGGTGCATCATGCAGGACAATATTTATGCAGTTCAAGTTGAATGTTCCTGTGGTGCTGTTTTTGAACCCGATGATATTGTTGTCGATGAATTTGGCGAACGCTGGGCTGTATGCCCTGAATGCAAGCAAAAGATACGTTTGCTGGCCAAAGATTGATTTTTGTTGCATGGCCTTCCGGCCTTGTGTTATATTGGCTTTGCCGGCCGGAATGGCGGAATTGGCAGACGCACGGGACTCAAAATCCCGCGCCCCTTAAAGGCGTGTCGGTTCGACCCCGACTTCCGGCACCGAAAACCCGCTTAAACAGCGGGTTTTTGTTTTTCCGGGTATGTCGGTCTCATCGGTGAAACGAGCGGTGATTCGATCCTCACAGTTTTTCAGCAAGTATCATGCCTCAGTTTTCACCTGACGAAGAAGAGTTTTTGAAGTCACAATTTGTGACTTCAAAGCCGAAATGCGAGATCAATAAAGAAAACTTTTGGTCGATGTCGGCGATATTGCAGTCTCTTTGTTGCATAAAGGCCTGGTCTATTATTGGAAGCTGATAAGCAGAAATTTTAATCATCTTGCCAGCTAACTCGCTCAAGGGTTTGATTCTGACTTTAAAGGAACTTGGCAAGCCGGTTCCGAAACCTTACAGCGCCGACAAATACAAAGAGATCGATGCCAGCGGCAAGTTCGTTCTCAGACTCACTAAGAGCCTGCATGCAAAGCTCATCAAACTCGCTAAAAAAGAAAACGTCAGCATGAACTTTCTGGCTGCATCTTTAATAGCAGAGGGCATCGGCCGGAAAGAATAAAGCCCGGCCAAAACGGTTCACCCGTCACAATGTCAACATGCCGTCATTGTCCGCCACAAGTTCCATTTGACTTACCGGCAGATCAGCGGCATATTCTTGCCAGACCCAACCACAAAAATTCATCTGTCGAAACAACTGTAAGCCAAAAATGGAACTGGTAACATGAGCAAAGATTTGATAACAACCAATCTTGAAGCCCGTATTTATAATATTCGCGGCCAGAAAGTCATGCTTGACTCTGACCTTGCTGAACTCTACGGCGTAGAAACAAAACGCCTCAATGAACAGGTGACGCGTAATATTGAGCGCTTTCCTGATGACTTTATGCTGCAACTCACGATAGAAGAAGCAAATAAACTAAGGTCGCAAATTGCGACCTTACCGACTGAAAGCCATTTTCGGCACAAACCCAGGGTATTTACTGAACACGGTATTCTTATGCTTTCAAGCGTTTTGAGAAGCCCGCACGCCATACAGGTAAATATTGAAATTATGCGGGCTTTTGTTAAGATGCGAGCTGTTACAGCCATTCACGGTGAGTTCTGCGCATGTAACCCCTATCGGCGACAAGTGCAACGGCTTTGATCCTCACCTG
>JAQUZA010000511.1:0-545 GCA_028691595.1 Candidatus Rifleibacteriota bacterium | reverse complement strand
GAAAAGCATGCAGGCCGTTAAGGTGAATATCGAAATAATGAGGGCATTTGTAAAAATGAGAGCTGTTACAGCCATTCACGGTGAGTTCAGCATCAGGCTGGCAGAGCTTGAAAAAACGGTTAAGACACAGGGCGGCAGCATCGACTTTATTCTAAATCTGATTGACCGGGAAATGAAAAAGAAACGTATTGGCTTCAAGCCTGAAAAATGATTCAACTGCCAGGCAGGAAATCGACCAGAGAAATTTTGGGCGCGGCAGGCAAAACGGTGTAACTTTTTATTGCCTCAGGTTTTTTTGAGGATGAAGGTGACCCAGCTGATGCCGGGGCGGCCCAGGCTGTCTGGTTCGACCGGGCCGGTTTCGGCGGTGAAGCCGTGCTGGCGGCAAAGGCTGACCCAGTTGTCGGCGGGCATGACGTTGAAGACCCGGCCGTGCTGGTCAAGGCCGCCGGCATCGATGTCGCTTCTGCCGGCCGGCACCGAAACCAGGCCGCTGCCACCTGCAACCGTCACTCGCGATGCTTCTGAGAGTATCTGCCCGATTG
>JAQUZA010000510.1 GCA_028691595.1 Candidatus Rifleibacteriota bacterium | reverse complement strand
GTGCCACTTTTCTCAAGCCAACCCTCTCTAGACGGCCGGAATTTATGAAGGCCTGAACCTGCTCGGGAGCGCATCCGGTATGTTCAGCAACCTGCCCCACCGAAGCCCCCGGATTGGCCCGCAGGAAACTCTTCACCTTCTGAAAAAGTTCTTCTTCCTCACGAAAACACTTTGGGCAGACATCGCGAGCAAGTTTCACCATTATTATCCCGCATACCCTGCAGGAAATAAGTTTGTTTTCAAAATCCTGATTCATTTTTATGCCCGTCTCTTTCAGGTTAGTTTTTTTTGCATGATAGCAGAATAGTCGGACAAAAAAAATGAAACTTTTTCCCATTTAAATTCGTTCTATTCTATAGCGGTTGTACATAAGCTTCAATATCTGCATCTGCCCGGCCCCCCCAGTATCTGGCATTTTATCGAATGCCAACAGGTGTTGTTGTCATTTTATATCTGAATCGTTTATCATGTACAGAGAAGGTATCACGGTATGGCCCTCACCATACAGGGAGAAAAAAAGATGAGAAAAATATCGCTGAGAAGTCTTGTAGTGCTCTTTCTGCTATCCTGTCTGCTGCATGTTAGTCCGGTTGCAGCAGACGACATGACTTTTGATTCATTCGAAGCCGCTGAAGCTGCTGCAAAGAAAAGGGCAGACGATTACCAGCAACGCATGCAGGAACACATCAAAAGCATCAACGAAGACTGGGAAAAGCAGCAAAAAGATCTTGGCAGCGATTCATCTTCGCCAGATATAACCAAAATTACCACCAGAGCTGACGGCCAGAAAACTTCAGATACCGATGCCGGCAAGTCTCTTGAAGACGCAGTTAACTCAAGTGTCAACAAGATGAAAGACGAAATGATAAGCAAGGCAACGCCAGGCTCTACGGGTTTTGCCGGAGGCGCAGCCGGTTACCAGTGGAGCGTTAAATTTAAAAACGGCAAATATGTCCTGTCTGATTCGTATAACGAAGCCGAATTCAATACCGGCAAAAAGAAAGAAGTTGCTGCCCCCGCATCGCCACCCGACCCCGAAAGTGATGCCACAGGCCAGAACGAAGCAGCAGTGGCCAAAACCACCCCTGACGATGATGCGCCAGACTCCACCGACCCGAAATCAGGCACGGTCGCCACCACACCCGATTCTTCGCCGGACAGCCCCGCAACTCCCTCAACAAAAACCGCGAGCAGCAAACCATCTGATAGCTCCGGGGCTTCTTCTGCCCCTGCCAAGCCTGCCGCTCCCACCGAAGAGCCTCCGAAACCAACTGCCGGCGTTGACCCTGCTCCGGTTAAGCTTCCCCCACCTTCTGTCAGAATGGTCATTCAGCATCCAACAGAATTTTCCGAAGAGGTTTTTGCCAGCAACGCAACTTCTGAAACAACCGCTAATTACAAACTCGACAAATTCAAAATCCCGGAAGACACACGTATAAAAATATCAGTCGAGGTCGGCGATGATGTCAGCCCGGAAGACGTTTCAATGGTTATAACCGATGATCAGGGTGACACCCCGCCAATCAGCTCAGCCAAACTCAAAAATTTCCGTCACATGTTCCGCGTTCCCTCAGAAGACAAATATTCTGCCAGTGTTTTTGTTACTGATAAAAAAACACCGGGCAACCAGCAGAAAAAGATCCTTCAAGTCATGATTCCTGTCAGCAAAGTTGATTTCGAAAGCCGCACCATCGACAACCAGAGAGGTTCAAAAAGTGGTGGAAGCAGTGCATCCATGTCATCATCCGGCACTTCTGCCTCGACCGGCAGCGGCAATGTAGATCATTCCGGGTTTGGCAGAGCCCAGCAGGTCGACCTTTCTGATCTCTATTCCGATGCGGGTTCAGGCGCACCCTCGACCGTTGGTGGCGGCGCAGATTCATCTTCATCAACTTCAGGCGGCAGCGATTCCTCAGACGGCAGCGCCGCTTATTCATCAGCATCTGGCAACCATTCTGATTCCAGCGGAGCTTCTGACAACGGTGCCGACAGCGACAGTTCTTACGACAACTCAGAGGCAACTACCGGCGCATCAGCAAATGGTTCCTCCCAGGCCTACGCATCAGACAGCGACCCACAGGCATCCTACCAGGGTAATGATTCTGCTGCCGGCAACCCCTCAGAAAACGGTTCCGCTGAACCGGGCACCTCCGAGACCGGCGAAATCACCGACCCGGCCGTTGGCGGCTCTTCATCCGACCGCAGCAGCACAAATAGCAATGGCTACGAAAATAACTCATCAGCAAACTCCTCTGCCGGAGGCGACGAAAACGCTGACAGCAGTGGCAGCTACCAGAGCACAGATCCCCGCGCATCAGACAACGACCCCGAAAACAGCAACAATGATTCAGCAGAAATAACCACCCGGGGCGGCACGGGCGACGGAGCCGACGTTCCTGCCGACAGCGATGCTCAGGCAAAAGACAGTGGTGATAAATCTGGTCTGCCAGCTCCTGACGAAGAAGACCCTTTTATCATCGGGCTTTCTCTCAAGGCTGAGGCGCAAAAGGTCTATCAGAGCTTTGACTTTATCGACGGGACTTCACAAACCTCAGCATCCATTAAAGCAGGCGGCGAAGTCGCATTTTCTCTGAGCCTCGGTGCAAACGTTGAACCCGAAAGTGTTCTGATCAAGGTTTCTGATGGCTCGCAGGAAATCAGAGGCAACCTCAAGCGCATGGGTGAATCTTTTGTGTATGTTTTTCCGGTGCCGACCGATAAAGCTTTCATCGAAGTCACGGGCAAAACCCAGAGCAGATCATTCAACTACCGCGTTGGCATCCCGATTAAATAGGCTGTTTTTTTAAAAAAGAGGCTTCAGGCTCGCAGAAACAACCTTTTTGTCTGAGCCATCATTCTTTTTTAGAACAAGAGTTCCGTCAACAAGTAAATCTGACGGAGAAGCGATGTATTCTTCGCCTTCCGGCTCAGAAACCACGAAATTGCTGCCCCAGAACCTCCCGGCAAACCCTTTCCATAATTCGCGCAGCTTCTCGGGCGAAAGCTTACATGCTCTGTCATAGGCGAGCAGAAAGGCCCTCAATAACCCGGCATGACTGATAGCCTCTGAAAA
>JAQUZA010000509.1 GCA_028691595.1 Candidatus Rifleibacteriota bacterium | reverse complement strand
GGCGTAGAAGACCAGACCGCCGTGTTTCCAAGGCAAATCATGAAAAGAGCCATGGCCTTGCATGCAACCGGTATTATCGTTGTACACAACCATCCAACCGGCCAGCTTCGCCCTTCAAACGCCGATCTGGTAATTACAAGATCTCTGGTTGCCGCAGCTGATACTCTGGCAATAAGAATGTTGGATCATATTATCGTCGGCCGCGAAGAAAAGGGCTATTTCAGTTTTCGTGAGAACGGGCTGATCTGAAGAGCCTTGCTGCAGGTTGTCGTTGGTCCGGGCCCGGCTATTTTTCATTTTTGTGAATAAAACCGTCAGGCTTGTTACCAGTCGATAACAGATCACGAATTTTGCCATAAAGAACTTCAAGAGCGACAAGATTGGTTGCCCCTTGAGGAATTATGAGATCGGCAAGATATCTGGAGGGTTGCACCAGATTTATGGCTGCGTCTCTGACGGTGCTTTCATACTGATTAATGATACTTTGTACGGTTCGACCCCGGTCGATGTGGTCTCGTTTGATACGTCTGATAATTGCCTTGTCGAGAGGTACATCGACGTAGATTCTCAAATCGAGCAGTGGCATAAGCTCAGGAATATTGAATATCAAAAGACCCTCGATGATCAGAATCGGGTGTGGTTCAATTTTTACCGTTTCAGTTTTGCGGTCTGAAAGTTTGAAATCATAGATCGGTCGTTCGATGGTTCTGCCATTGCGAAGTTCGTTGATGTGATTTATCAATAACCCTGTTTCAAGGGCATCCGGGTGGTCATAGTTTTTGATGGTGGGCTTGTCTTTTTTGGCATAATAATACATGTCGTGCTCAAGAACACCGATCTTGCCGGGGAACCGTTCAAGAACGGCCCTTGATATGCTGCTTTTACCAGAACCTGAGAGACCGCATATTCCGATGATGTACATAAGATTTTTCACACTTTCTTGAATTTTAAATTCAAATTAAAAAAAAAGATCCGGGTATTCCCGGACCTGAAAAATAAGGAGGCAAACAAATCCATGAACCATTTCGACCACAAGTGTCGATTTGATTAGCTTCTTCGTGCTGATGCCGGCAAACATTGACAAACATCAGCCAACTGTCGCAGGCACAGGAAATGCCCGTCGGGCAGCAAAAGACTGAAAAAAATTTTATTTTTTTCAGGCGTAAAAAAAGGGGCAACAACTTCAGCGATACTGAGGTTGTTGCCCGATTTTGCAAAACCACGATTATTTTATCAGTTCCTTAAGGGTTTCAGCAATTCGCCCGGCGGAAAGCCCGAAAGACTCCAGAAGCTCTTCCGGGGTTCCTGAACGGGGTACACTTGTGACTGCTACGTGTTTGAATTGGGTTATCTGACCGGCAAGGTGTCTGGCAACAGCTGCGCCAACGCCGCCTTCTGGAGAATGCTCTTCAAATACGGCCACTTTTCCGTGACTGGCTTTTACAAGTTTGCTCAGTTCGTCGGTTGGGAATGGCTTAAGGCTGTAGAGGTCGATAACCTGTATTTTTTCGGCTCCAGAAAGAGTTTTCAGCGCTTTAAGAACTTCATGAACGATAACTCCGGCAGTGACTACCGTCATTACTGGCGCGTCAGATTTTTTGACAACTTTTAACCCACCGATGGGGAATTTTTCGTTGGTATCGTAGATGACTTCTGAATTTGGTCTTGAGAGTCGCACATAGCCAGGACCTTCATGCCTGGCAAGATTTACGATGCAGTGATATGCTGAAACTGCATCAGACGGGTAAAAAACGGCTCCGTTGGGCAGGGTGGCGAATGATGCCAGATCTTCAAGGGCCATCTGTGAAGGACCGTCTTCGCCGATTGAAATGCCGGCGTGAGTACCGATGAATTTGACCTTAAGCCCTGAGAGAGCGGCCATTCTTATCTGATCGAATGCCCGGGCAAGAAATGCTCCGAAGGTTGTGGCGAATGGAATCAGGCCACGGGCTGCAAGGCCGGCAGCAACTCCTGCCATGTTCTGTTCAGCGATAAAACATTCAACGAATCTTTCAGGAAATTTTTCGCCGAATTTTTGTGAATAGGTTGAGTTCTGAGTATCACCATCGATGACCCAGATTCTTTCGTCAACCTTACCGAGGTTTACCAGAGCCGGGCCAACTGCCTGGCGGGTGGCAGCTTTTTCGCCGATCTTATAGGGCGGTTGTTCGATTTCGCTGCTGAGAGGGCCGGAAATAATTTTTGCCGTAACTTCAGCGGGTTTGGCAATAGCCGGTGCGGGCGGCGATTTCATGATGTCTTTGTAGACATCTTCAAGAGCCTGTTCAAGACCCTGCCCAGCTATTATTGGTTTTCCATGCCAGTTATCTTTGTCTGCGATCTGGGTCAGTCCACCGCCTTTGAGGGTTCTGGCAAGGATACAGACCGGTTTGCCTGAGACATTTACTGCCTGATCAAGTGCTTTGAGAACCTTTTCAATATCGTGACCATCGTCAACTACAATTGCTTCCCAGCCAAACGCTTCAACCTTACGAGCGTAGGTGCGCATGTCATGCCCATGCATAGTTTCACGGCTCTGCCCAAGTCGGTTAACGTCAATTATGCCGATCAGGTTGTCGGTTTTAAGATTGTCGGCAAGCGAGAAGGCTTCCCAGACTGAACCTTCTGCGACTTCTCCGTCGCCCATGAGCACGAATGTCCGTGCCCCGTTTCTGACGACCTGCTTCTGCTGGATAGCTATGCCAAGACCTACGGCAAGGCCCTGGCCAAGAGAGCCAGTGGCCACATCGACGAACGGCAGGCTGGGCATCGGATGCCCTTCAATTCTTGAGCCCATTTTTCGGAGGGTGAAAAGTTCTTTTTCTTCCAGATAGCCGGCTTCGCACCATGCAGCGTAAAGAGCCGGCGCAGCGTGACCCTTTGACATCACAAGTCGGTCATTGGCATGTGAAGCAGGATTCTTTGCGTCGTAGCGCATTACCTTGAAAAAAAGCGCGGCAAGTATTTCGGCGCAGGAACAACAGGAAGTGGGGTGGCCAGAGCCGGCCTCTGCTGTAGTTTTCAGGGAAAGCAGTCTGATTCTGGCAGCACGGTGTTTGAGTTCTTTTATGAGAGAT
>JAQUZA010000508.1 GCA_028691595.1 Candidatus Rifleibacteriota bacterium | reverse complement strand
GCCCTGAAACCGGGTTTGATTTCCTCGTTTTTCAGGAAATATATCCATTCATCTAGCGTATTACGGGCCACATTGTCGAAGTTGTTAACCTTTATCAGGTAATATTCGGGAAATATTTCGCGCGGCGATTTCTGCTTATACAGCAGCTGCTGTTCGCGGCTGAGCGTAAGCTCGTCGTGGCGGTTCATACCGGTGAAAACGGTCTGGCCACGGTAGATGTAGTCTTCGCCATGCCCGAGGTCGAAATAAAGAATGTTTATCGAAATAACCTTCACGGCCTCTGAATACGCCGAGCCTTCGGCCAGGTGCTCAGTTACGGCCATCGATGCCGAAAACAGAATACGCTGAAAGTAGTCGTATTCGTGTTCATACTGGATTTCTATGATGATGATCTCATTTTTGCCGTTGGCCACCTTCAGGTCGAGGCGGTTGGATTTCTGCCGGGCGAAGTCTCTGTTGCTCTCGCTTTCGAGTATCGAAAGAATTCTGATGTCATCTTTCAGCAGCTCTGAAAGAAAACCTTCGAGAATGTCGAAGTTGGCCTTGCTGCGCAAGAGCCTTTTAATTGCCCAGTCAAAGCTGACAAGCTGACGTTGCTGTTTCACCGCTCAATTCCCTTCGACAAAATTCTGACGCGATCACCCCGCAGAATTCAGTATAATGCAACCGACGCCGCCGGTGCAATACCACTGAACCGGCCAGTGCGTGGCCTGACTGTCAGAACAATTAATCCGCCGGTTTTCGAGTTTTAAACATTGAATCTGACTGATTTCTGCCGGCCACAAAATCGTCAGATATTTCTCAGATCGGCATCGACAAATTGCCCTTATTTCCTTTGCTCATAATTAATTTCAAAATCTAATCTTTACCAGATTTTCACTCTTATAGTTATTTTCACCGAATCAGTGAAAATTCCTGTAAATGTGCAAACCAGCCTCTGAAAACCTATGCTGGTTTGCACCAGTTTTCAACTCTCAAACCGGTCACCCGGCCTTTTCAAGACAATGACGGATCATCCCATACTCGACTGATTCATCAACTCATATGTAACAGGGTCTCAACTGAATATAAAAAACCCCGATGGTTACAGGAAGTTCCATCGGGGCCATACTGACTGAACGGTTAATTAGTCTTCGTCGTCACCAGAGTCATCGTCCTGGCCGGGGTTCATCTGTTCCATCATTTTCTGCAGGTCTGCAAGCCCTTCTGGCATGCCTTGGGGCATTTGTGGCATCTGATGCTGTTGATTACCTTGGCCTTTTTTTATCTGCATGTTGGCTGAGCCTGAAACCAGGCCCTGGATGGTCATTTTTGCCATGTTTTTCGCCATTTCATCAGCTTGAGGGTGGGTTTCAAGTTTTATTCCGGCAGGAACTTCGAAAACACTGGCCGGTATGGCGGCTTTGGTATCGATGCTTTTTGCTTCGACATTCAATTTAACGCCCATCATATTCGACTGCGTTTTAAGTTCAATGCCGGTGCCGTTGATCAGATAGTTTTTCATGCCCATGACTTCTACGAGATCACAATCAAAACCATGAATTTTCTGAGCCTTTGGGGTAACCTTGCCGTTCATGCCAGCCATCATGTTCATGCCTGACTTCTCGGCATTGCTCATAACCTTCTGTTTATCGGCAGCAGAAAGTTTATTGTATTCTTCGATCATGAATTTTACCGGGTTAGCCTGCCTGGTACCGGTTTTGTCGACCAGATTAACAGAAATCACCTGATCAGCAGTCATGACTTCAATCGTGTTGGTTTCATGTTTAATGCCCATCATTTTCATGGAAGTTTTTCGATGTTTGGCCGTGGTCTGACCGCCATCCTTGATATACACAGTTTGGGTTCCCTTTTCGGTCCCGTCAATCTGGTAATTGATAACAGCCTGAGTAAAGGGCAGTTTGGGAGCCCACGGCACGGCCTGGGCAGAGCAGATACCGGCAACAAGCACAAATGCAGCAACAATGGTTTTTTTGAACATTAAATACGCTTCTCCTCAAGGATTTATTTTGTGTGCCACTTCTTTAGCATAAGTGCAGACAAAAGACAATATCCCGGCACCTTAACCACTTTGAGGCCAGTGTGGGTTTTAAGTTCTAAATGGCATCCCGCTGTTGCTGTGGCGGCTTTATTGTTTAAAGCTCAGCCGAAACTGGTTGGGCTCTCTTTAACGACGCGCAGCATCGGGGGAAAAATCTCTTCGAGTTTGATTTCGAGGCCTTCTGTGATCGATACCCTTATTTTGTCGGTGTCGCCGAAGATTTCGGCTTTGCCGAACGTTTTGTCGGTGCCCAGAAGGTAGACTGTTACAATGCGGTTCGAAGGGTCGACGGTCCAGAATTCTTTTACGCCGTGGCGCTCATATAGCGCCCGCTTTTGAATGCAGTCACGCGACGCGGTTGAGGGCGAGAGTATCTCGATAACCAGATCAGGTGCCCCACGACAGCCCTTGTCATCAAGTTTTTTCTCGTCACAGACGACGAGAATATCAGGCTGAACAACCGTATCGACTTCGTTGTCAGGCTCTTTGTTGCGTGGCAGGCGAACGTCGAAAGGCGCTAAGTAGACCTGACATGGTTTGCCTCTGAAAAAGGTAATCAGTTGAACACCCAATTCACGGGTAATATCGGCATGCTGCCGCGATGGGCTGGTCATGTTATAAGGCACGCCTTCAATTATTTCCCAACGCTCGTCGTCATTCCAGCCGCAATAATCAGCGTAAGTGCAATGTTCAGGATGCTTCTGCAAACTCTCTGCCATGTTTCTCTCCTGTCGATCCGGGGCTGCCCTGAAGTTTCGCGCAATTTCCAGAGGCTTCAATTGAACCATGATATAACCAACCCCGATGTTAAAGCAACATGCCCGATTGCCCGAAAATAGCAGTTTCACCTGCCATGCCTTCAGAAGCCTGCCTATTTTTTCCGTCTCACGATAGCCTCTTGAATTGATGTCTTGCCATTTTTGCGGTCGAATTGCACGGCAAACTGGTGTTCATTATTGATTTTGTTGCCAATGTCGCATCTGTGATTCATGAGGTAGGTGCTGCCGATTTCGCCATATTCTTCGCCGTGGACCACGAGC
>JAQUZA010000031.1 GCA_028691595.1 Candidatus Rifleibacteriota bacterium | reverse complement strand
GTGCACCAAGGGTGAACTCCTCGAAAAAACCGGTAAGGCCGAAGAGGCTCTTGCTCTTTTCAACCGTGTCCAGGATCTTATCAAGGGTAACGAAAGCTGGGAGCTCCTCTACAAATACCTTGTAAACAAGCTTGATCGAAGCTGATATGCTTTAACGGTCAAGCAAAAAAACACAGGCCACGTTCACTGAGACGTGGCCTGTGTTTTTTTTAGGGTTAAATGGTCAGGCAGTTTTGCTCTTTTTGCCCGTTGTCTTTGCTGCTGTAAACCCGGATGGATTGATGAGGTAGTCATACAGCGCTTCTTCTGCCCGATAGTTTTTGCCCGCATCCTGGCCGTCGATCATCACTTTGCCATTGGTAAAGATTTCTATCAGCATATTGTCTCCTATTGTGCTTATAAACTTATTAATAACTGGGTTGCTGTCGGTGACGGAAATATTTGGTTTTTCAATCTTCGCTGTCGAGTTGGTTCATTTCCTCCTCTGTCAATTCAACGGGGCTTAGATCCCGTTGCGGAACAGTCGGATCAGCAACCGTGTCATCGTCTGCGGCTTCAACTACATCTTCGTCTGCAGACGGCTGATCTTTCTGGGAAACGTAGTTCTGCATTCGCAGAACTTCAAGTTTTGCATTCAACTGGCGTTTTGCCAGCTCGCTGGCGAGTGGGTCGGCGAGTCTCTTCAAGATTTCAACTTCGGCTTCAGAGGCCTTGCCGGCAAGATTCATGCAGTCTGCCCAGAGCAGAAAAGCCCTTAAAAGATCCGGTTTTTCCAGAAGCACGCCTTCTAGAACTTTGGCTCCCGCTGCCGGGTCACTGCTCAAAAAAATTTCGGCCAGCTTGATATGGAGATTGTGGTTGTCTGGAAGCTGGTTTCTTGCGCTTTCGAGCAGATCTACTGCTATTGAAGGTCTGTTAAAAATCAGCAGTTCATTGCATGTTTTTATCAGAAGTCTTGCCAGTTCATCGTTATATGGAATGCGCAGGGCCTCTGGCTGCAACAGTTTGACCTGTTCATTGTTATCGATTATTACCGCAGTGCGCAGCAGATTCAAAAGCAATTCAGGATTAATTGTTACCAGTTTGCCGGGCTTGAGGCGTTCAAGAATTTCGTCGGCCATTTCCACAAAATTCTTTCCTCCGGCATCAGCTCCATCAGGTGGCTCCTGATACTTTTCAACATAAATCAACCAGGCATCGATCCATGCATGATATGTTCGAAGATCCTGGGGTGCCGCTGTAATCAGATGGCGCGCATTGCTCATGGCTTTCTTTTCTTCACCGGTCAAGCCAAGAATCTTTATATAGAGAAGGTTGTCGTCGATTGAGTCGACAGGTCGCATATTCACAAGCTGCAGCGCCTTTTCATACTGGCCCTGCTCGATAAGAAAGCCGATCAGTTCCCGCTCAAGTGAACTGGTGTCGACCCCGGGCAGCTTTTTTTCACGGTTGATGAAAATCTCATACTTTTCTATGGCATGCGTTGCGATAATCAGCTCTTTGATACGTTTCCGCACCGGTCGTGAAAGAAGATCGCGACTGGTAATCGTCAGCAGGCGATCAAGGCTCTGCTCTGCATCGTAACTTTCTGCAAACCAGGCGCTGACAAATGTTTGCAGTTCTGCAGCATCGGCAGATTTACCCCGCAAAGAAGAATAAGAATCAAGATATTTCAACGCCATTTCCTGCTGTCCGAGCATGCATGCAATGTAAGTTGCCTTGAACAGAATTTCCGAGTTCTCAGGCATGGCCTGCAGGGCCTCTTTACAGAGTTGCAGAGCCTGCTCAAATGACTCGCCGGTAAGATAAACCTCAAGAGTTTCTTTGAACTTGCCGCGGTAGCGGTTCATTCGAATATCTGCAAGAATCTGACTGGCTTTTGAGCCGTAGGTTTCATTGCTCAACAGCCTCGATAAAAACTTTTCCGCATTCTCGAAATTGCCAGTCTCGTATGAATACAGGCCCGCATAAAAGGTTGCACCGGGATGCCTTGGATTCAAGCGGAGAACCCGCTGAATGTCTTCTTTTGCCGCAACCAGCTGGCCTTTTCCGGCCGCCGACTGAATGTTTTTAAACAGGCGTTCTTCAATGCCATCGTTGCTGGCTATAGAATTAAGATTGCTCATGGAAAGCCCTGCAAGGCATACAGATAAAGTTAAAAAACCGGTTTTAAAATGCTTTTTTATCATTGTGAGGAAATGTCCCTCACTTTGCTTGAGATGCTACGAGGTCTTACATCCTGATGGAAAAGGGCACTGAGTTCACTCGAAGCTTTGCGGCCAATTGCTCCTGAATCTTTGATCATCAGAATGTGTTCAAGATGCCGTCGTGCCTCTTCGAATCTGCCATGCCGGCGATGAAGAATTGCCAGGTTGAACCTGGAGGGCAGGTGGTCTGCGAGCTCGATAGCAGCTGTGTATTCTCGTGCAGCCAGTTGGTCCCAGTTGGTCATGTCACCGGGAAGGCCTTCCAGACCCCGCTTTTCATATGTGTATCCCAGCATGAACCTTGCATCTTCAGATGCCGGCCTTAATTCAATCGCTTTGCGAAAGGCCCAGATTGCCTGCTCGTATTCACGCCGACCCAGATAGTTTCGCCCGTCTTTGAACCATGACTGAAATTCTCGGCCTGAATTGTTCAGCAGCGAATAAAAATTCACCTCTGCCTTGCGGCCGGTCACCGGAGCCATGGCACCGTGCATCAAAGTTCCGTTTCTACCGCTGGCAAGAAATGCTTTTGTGCCTGGCAGAAACAGCGCAATAACGGCGGCTGTTATTAACAGAAATCTTCTTTTCATTGTTTGCCTTCTCTTAAATAAGATTCGGCAGGTTTCTGTTAATTCATGAAATAAATCTTTACCTTTGTGTGCAGATAATCTACACACCTGATTGTGGCTGGAAAACAAACAGGAGCCTGATTGGCACCAGCGGTTTATCTGGTTTGAAGCCCGGTATTTCAGCCTGCTGTTACTACTGAAGCTGAAGGCTTAAAAATCTGGCCAATTCAGAGTAGTTTAAAAAAAATCAAGCAAAAAGCTGCCAGTCATGGTGACCGGCAGCTTTCAGATTTCAGCTATTTTTCAGATTTTCAGGTGCTCAGAAGATCATGTCTTCCATTGCTTCGTCGAGCATGGCGCTGGCTTCAGAATCAATTACGTCTTTCGAAAAAACGATTTCTGAAATCAGCAGTTGACGGGCAGTCTCGAACAGAGCCTTGTCTTTAGTGCCGAGCGGCTTAATCATGCTGCGACGACAGAGCAGACGATAGACTCGAGCAACCTGTACAAGGTCACCACTCTGAATCTTTTCAAGATAATCACGATAACGCTGATGAAAGCTCTTGCTTTCTTCTTCTTCTTCTTCGGTAAAAGTTTCGCTCAAGGAAGTGAAGATTTCGTCAATGCTGCTGTGATTGTTAATCACGCGCAGGCCTACCTTATCAGCCATGTCGATCGGTACCATTACCTGGCCCAGGTCGCTGTATGGAAAATCAATGATGTAATAACTAAGCAGCCTCCCTCTCACCTGTCTCTTGTCAATCTGTTTGAGAATTCCAGCACCATGAATCGGGTGGACGATAGGAGAACCTACTTCGAAACTACTCATCTATTATGACTCCTGAAAAATATTTGTTTGCCATGTCAGGTCGCTAAAAAAGGCCAGGAAGCTCCCAACAGGGAGCACCCGGCCCGATTTTGTTTACAAATGGGTAAATACCAAAATTACTTAGCCTTCTTTGCTGCGGGAGCAGCAGCCTTAGCCGGAGCGGCAGCTTTTGCCGGAGCAGCAGCGGGAGCAGCAGCCGGAGCGGCAGCACCAGCAACCGGAGCAGCACCTTCTGCTTCATCTTTGACCTGAGAAATCTGGCAGAGAGCGATCTTGGGGCTGGTGACGATCTTGAAATCGCCGGCCTTGATGTCAGAAACGTGAAGTGATTCGCCGGCATCGAGTTCGTCGATGTTGAGTTGAATTACATCAGGAATCTTGTTGGGCAGACACTGAATTTTAACCTGTTTGCACATGGTGGTAAAAATTCCGCCGCTCTTTTTGCCGATCGGGGTGCCGATAAATTCAAGGTCAACATCAACTCTTACGGGTTTGTCCATGTGGACTGCCTGAAGGTCAATGTGCTGATAAGCGTGGCTGATCGGGTGCTTCTGTGTGTCTCTGACGATAACGGTCTGGGACTTTGAATCAGAAAGCTTGAGGGTTATAAGAGAATTGCGATTAACCTTGCGCAGCTTTTCGACCTGCAATCTCGGAATCGCACAATGTACCGGGGCAAAATCCTTGCCATATACAACGGTCGGAATCAGATTTTTTACTCTGAGCTTCTTCGCGTTCTCTTTGCCTGTTACGTTTCTTACTTCAGCGTTAAGAATCAACTCTGCCATAGAAATCTCCTTAAGATTAAAATTGATAAAAGCTATTATATCATCAAACCGGCTTCAGGTCAATATTCAGCATCGCCGGTTATACAGCTTGTCTCCGGCTCTGTATTTCTTTTATCAATAAGAGTATCATAACCCGATATTGCTTTCAGGGGAAAATGCTTGCGTGAATTTGCAGCTGCTTTAAAGCTAAGCCGGGAAAAGGGTGTTGGTGCTGCCACTTTTTGTGCGCTCATCAATAAATATGTTCTGCCTTCGCTTGCCTGGCGGTACTGGCAAAAGCGGTTGCGTAGCGGTCAGGTGACAAGTGCTGTCAGCAGCGCAAAATCGCCCACTACCGAAAAAATTGAACAAACTCTGCAGATGATCAGGGAAAAGCAACTGCTGGGCTGGTATTTTTCCCAGCCGGGATACCCGGAGCAGCTTAAGGACCTGGGCGAGCCGCCGCCGGTTTTATTTGCTTCAAGCCCGGTAAGATCAATGAAGTATGCGGCGGTTGTTGGTGCCCGCGCTCTTGCCCCCGAAGCTCCTGAACTGGTAAAAGCAGTGTGCAGTAAACTTTTTTCTCAGGGATACGCCATAGTCAGTGGTGGTGCCGCCGGGATCGATGCTGTTGCCCACCGGGCGGCTCTCGATGCCGGGGTTTATACTTTGGCCGTTCTGGGTACGGGTCTTGACATTGTTTACCCACGCTCAAACCGTGATCTTTTTGCTGATATTGCCTGTGCCGGGGCTTTGATGACTGAATTGATGCCAGGTACCCGACCAGCCAGAAGTTTTTTCCCGACTCGTAACCGTATAATCGCCGCCATGGCTGATATTGTTGTCGTGGTGCAGGCTGCGACCAAAAGTGGCTCAGCTATAACGGCAGACTGGGCCCGGCGGCTGAAAAGGCCCCTTTTTACTGTTGCTCCACCCTCATCTGCCGCTGATTCATTACAGTGGGCAGGCAATCAGATGCTTATTGAGACCGGTGCCGCCATTTTTGACCTCTGACCGCAACTGTCAGATGTGGTTCTCCGGCTTGAGCTCTCAGGCAACAAAGCATGCCCATACGCAAAACCCCGGATGCAGGGCATCCGGGGTTGATTCCGCAGTTTCGTCAGATGATAGACGATCAGTGACCGCAGCCAGAGCAGCTTGAGCAGCCGCTACCGCATGACTGGGGCATTTCTGAGGCATCTTTGATATCTACCAGTTCAAGCTCGAAATGCAGGTTTTCGCCGGCGAGCGGGTGATTCATGTCGAGGGTAACGGTGTCGTCATCAAAATCAACGATGGTTGCAATGGCTCGTTCACCGTTTTCCATCTGCAGAGCAAGCTGCTGATCAACTTCGGGGGTGAAGTCTTCACCGAAATTTTTGCGGTCAGTGCTGATGACTCTGTCTTCTGAATATTCGCCATAGCCTTGTTCGGGGGCGATTTTTACGGTTTTTTTCTCACCAATGGCCATGCCGGTTACAGCTTTGTCGAAACCTTCAATGATATCGCCTTCGCCAAGTATGAAGTGAAGAGGGGTGCCATCGGCGCTGGTATCAAAAACCTCACCAGAATCAAATTTGCCGGTATAGTGTACAAAAACCAGGTCGCCTTTTTTTGCGGTAGTCAATTGAATGGGCTCCTTTGCCAGCTTTGCCGGCGAAAAATCACACAAAATACGATGTGCATCAATGAGAATATTATTTTTGCCCTGATTAGTCAAACAAAATTCTTGCGCCAGTGCCGCGATTGGGATTATTTTAGTGCCCATAAACTTATCTGGAGGCCTGAATGGTAGAAAAAAGCTGGTTGAATTCCTACGATTCTGTTGTGGCACATGAAATCTCAGCTGTTACTGAGCCTTTGCATTCTTTTATCGCCCTTTCCGCAGCTGTTTACGGCAATAAAACAGCTTTGAAACAAGGCGATTTCTGTCTAAATTACCGGGAGTTCGACCGCTATACTTCAGTGATCGCCGGTAACCTTCGGATAAATGGCCTCGAAAGGCAGAACCGGGTTGCTGTTTTTCTGCCAAATTGCGCCGAAACGGTATTGTCATTCTGGAGCATTATTAAAGCGGGGGCAATCGGCGTAATGACTAACCCCCTTTACTCAGAAAATGAGCTGAGTCATCAACTTAACGATTCTGGCGCAAGGTTTGTTATCACCAATGACCTGCTTTTGCCCAGGGTAGCAGCTGTGCTTGATATGACAAGAGTTGAAAGGGTCTTTGTGGTTAAGGCCAGCGACAATGATACTTCGCTGCCGGCCGATAACGCAAAAATTGTTCCATGGCAACGACTGACCGAAGAAAATCATGGATATGTCTGTACTGATATCGACCCTTGCCAGGATATTGCTCTTCTGCAATACACCGGTGGTACAACCGGTATTTCCAGAGGCTGCATGCTGACCCACGCAAATCTTTATGCCAATGCCAGGCAGTGTCAGCAGGTGTTTCACGTTTTGAAACCTGAGCAGGAAGTTTTTGTCGGGGTTCTTCCATATTTTCACATTTATGGTCTAACGGTTACCATGATACTGCCGGTTGTTCTCGGTGGTGCCATGCTTCCGCTGCCGAGGTTTACGCCGCGTGCCCTGCTGAATATGATTCAAAACGAGAAGATTACCTGCATGGCCTCTGCTCCTTCTATTTTTAGTGCCTGCCTGAGTCAGAAAGATATTGATTCTTTTGATCTTTCAAGTCTTAAATTGATCATTTCAGGCTCTGCTCCGCTGCCAGTTGCCCAGATGGAACTCTTCGAAAATAAAACCGGAGCAAAAATCACCGAAGGCTACGGTCTGAGCGAAACTTCTCCGGTAACTCATTTCAATCCAATAATTAAAAATCGCAAGGCAGGCTCAATTGGGCTGCCGGTACCTTCGACCGAGGCCAGAATTGTCGATGTTGAATACGGTGTAAAAGAACTTGGCATCGGGCAGCATGGAGAAATAGTTATTCGTGGTCCCCAGGTCATGAAAGGTTATTATCAGCAGCCAGGTCAGACAGAGTTGTCACTGCGTGATGGCTGGCTTTATACCGGTGATATCGGCTTTCGAGACGAAGAAGGGTATTTTTTTGTCACTGATCGCAAAAAGGATCTGATTATCAGCGGCGGCTACAATATTTATCCGCGCGAGGTTGAAGAGGTGCTTTTTAAACACCCATCGGTAAAAGAAGCCGTGGTAGTCGGTGCCAGGCACGCAACTCGTGGCGAAGTTCCCCGCGCATTTGTCGTGCCTGTTGAGGGCCAAACCATCGATCGCAATGAACTGATTGATTTTTGCCGCAAAAATATGGCTAATTACAAAGTACCGCGTGATATCAAATTTCGTGAAACCCTGCCAAAATCTTCAATTGGTAAGATTCTTCGCCGGGCTTTGCGTGATGAACTAAACCAAAGTTCGCCTTCCATCGACTGATTTTCCTGAAACAAAAAGACTGTGCCAGAAGGCACAGTCTTTTTGTTCTAGAGAAATGATTATTCGTCGTCTTCGATTTCTGCTGCTGCTCCCTGAAACATTGGTTCTTCGGGGGGAGCGACATGTGTACAGTCATACTCGAGACCATAGGCATTCTTTCGTTTGAGAAGTTTTACACGACCGGTTTTGGCAGTGTTTTCACGTCTCCACTCTTCGAGAATCCATTCATAAATGTAGAATGGCTCAAAAAGCTTCAAAACACGATGAGGTTCAGACTCTTTCGCCCAGCTGCCGGCTTTAACTACCTTCCAGGGGGTTACTTTGTTGCCGGTCAGCGGACCACCAATAAGAGTGTTGGGGATACGAACCGAAACCGGCCATTTTTCTTCCCAGACCGGGTGCATCAGACCTGCAACTTCGAGGAAGGCAATGCCGAAAGCGCTGCAGCCTGCGCCCAGGCCTTCGCGGGGGCGGTTGAGGCCGTTGTAATTATTGCCGTAACCACGTTTGCGGTAAATTTCGAGATACTTTTTCAGTCGATCATAATTGGCATCATTGAGTTTGAAGCGTATATAGGCTATGCGGCCTGATTCAAAGCGATCGACAATTTCTGCCTGCAGATCTTCGGTTTTTTCAAGGCGACCAGCCATATCGCTGAAAAGTATGCCCAGACCATAACCTTTTTTGAGAACTTTGTCGCGTGAGTCATCTTCGGGCGAGGGAACGCTACCGGTAAGAATAAGTTCTTTGCGGCCTTCGTGGCTTAACTGAATAAAGACATGCCCGATAGCATGCTTGTGTGATCTGTGTTTGAAGGTCAGGTTGTTGGTCACCGCACTTGAAAGCAGGCCTCGCGGGCTTGACCAGTTAATTTTGCGTGGCGAAGGCATGGTAAACAGTGTGAGCTCCTGGGCCACAGCCGAACCAGAAATAATCATGCCCAGAAAAACCAGAAAAGCCAGCTTGAGATTTCTCATGCCATTTACTCCTCTTCGAAATATGAGTTAATTGTAAGAATGTACAGCCGAACCGTCAAGCCTCATCCGGTGGAACTAACTTGTGTTTTTCAGCCCACTTGTAGACAGCCGTGCGGCTTACACCAAGTTTGCGACCTACTTCAGCTTTGTTCCATAGATACTCTTCAAGAATTTTCTGCAAATTAATTTTTGAGCGCAGAATTCTTTTTGCCGAAAGCTTGTCGAAAAATGGGATTGCAGTCGATTCCTCAACAGGCTGGTTGTTTGAGCCGATTCGCGTGTCTGTTCCGCTCTTGTCGACTGGTGAAGCGGTCAAATGACCGGTCAGAAGTTCCGATGGGAGATCTTCAGCTCCGATTGTTTTTTCCTGGCACACGACAAATGCATATTCGATGGCATTTTCAAGTTCTCTCACATTGCCTGGCCATGGGTAGGTAATCAGCCTGTTCATGGCTTCTCGCGAAATGCCCGAAATCAATTTGCCGGTGCGGGCGCTGAAACGGCTGATAAAATGTCTCGCCAGCAGCGGAATGTCATCGGGCCTTTCCCTCAAAGACGGTAAAAGAATTGGAAAAACGCGCAGTCGGTAATAAAGATCTTCTCTGAATCGCCCTTCGCGAACTTCCTTAATCAGATCTTTGTTCGTGGCTGCTATAACCCTGACATTCACTTTGATGGTTTTTTCGCCCCCAACCCTCTCAAATTCACCCTGCTGCAATACCCGCAAGAGTTTAACCTGCATGGCAGAGCTTATGTCTCCAATTTCGTCAAGAAAAATTGTTCCCTTGTCGGCATTCTCAAAGCGTCCGGTTCTTTGCTTTATTGCGCCCGTAAATGCGCCCTTTTCATGACCGAACAATTCTGATTCGAGAAGCGTTTCGGGAATTGCCCCACAATTTACTCTGATGAATGGTCTGTCCTTGCGGTTGCTCAATTCCTGAATAGCGCTGGCCACAAGCTCCTTTCCGGTGCCGCTTTCGCCAAGAATCATCACCGATGCTTCGCTTTCTGCTGCCAGTGTAATCAACCTGAAAACCTTCTGCATCATCTGGCTTTTGCCGGTAATGCCCTGAAAATGCTCTTCAGATTGTAGCCGGGATGCCATGGCCGCAATTTCCTGGCGCAGATTGAAGACAGGCCTGAAATCTGTAATTGTCTGCAGAATTCCGAGGGTTTTGCCCTGATCGTCACGCAATTGCCTGGCATTGACCAGCACGGGAATATGTTCGCCGTTTTTGGCGATAATCCGACATTCGCAGCCATTGACACAGTGCCGATGCCTGCCGGGGTCAAGCAGCGCAAATATCTGCTGCGAACCGGTACATTCCGGAGCTCTCAGACGGTCTGTATTGCCACCCATGGTTTCGGAACTTGTGTAGCCGGTCATTTCTACCATGGCTTTGTTCCAGACCCTGATTATGCCATCGGTATCTATCAATAGAACCCCTTCGGCCATAGTTTCAAGCAGCATGGCCGCACTTACACTTTTTAAAAACTGGTTTTCTTTCATGATGAATTTCCCGGATAAATTGGTTGCTAAAAGTTACGCTACCATATTACGCAACTTGTCGCAACAAAACGCATGCCGAACCATGGCAGAAAATTTGCCCTGGCCTTCTGTCGCAATTGAATTGAATGACTCCGGGTCATTCCCGCGCAAGCGGGAATCTCATCGAGGGGAGAGAGATTGAGAGACTGCGAATTTAGATAGTTGTACATCAACTCAAAGTTGCCAGACTATCAGCCCTTGCAGATGCATTGTTCGCAGCCTTTTAACTGGTATTTTTGTGATCGGGCAATGCCAGTTCGTTGCTTTGGCATGCCGTTTGCTGTTAATTATAGAAAATCAGATATTTTGAGGTGATTAGTTATGACCATAGAAAACGCAATCAGAGTAATGGCAGGCTCGATGATTCTGCTCAGCCTTTATCTGACCTGGTATGTTAACCAGTTATTCGTTCTGTTGACGGCATTTGTTGCTCTCAACCTTATTCAGTCGGCATTCACCGGGTTCTGCCCGGCGGTCTTCTTTTTGCGCAAGCTTGGTCTTAAAGAAGCATGTTGCAGCCCCCGCAACTGAATTAAGGCTGCAAAAGACTTGCAAAACACCTGCAAGAGAGCTTGAAATTGCCCGGTCTGCCTAGAATATTCTGCGTCTGATATGGCAATAAGGGGCTTTGCCGGTTTTGCTGTAATAATCCTGGTGATAATCTTCGGCCGGCCAGAAAGCGCTGGCAGGAATCAGCCGGGTAGCAACTTTGTGGCCCATTGATTCGAGCTGCTTAACAACATCTTCAGCCTGTTTTTTCTGGCTTTCGTCAGCATAAAAGATGGCTGAGAGGTATTGCGTGCCGATGTCAGGCCCCTGCCCGTCAGTCTGGGTAAAATCATGAATCTCGAAAAATAGCTTTGTCAGGGCCTCAAATGAGGTAACGGCCGGGTCAAAGTCGATTTTTACCGCTTCCAGATGACCGGTTGTGCCCGTACAAACAGCCTTGTAATCAGGTTTTTGCGTTTCTCCGCCGGTATATCCCACTGTGGTTGATTTTACCCCGGAAACCTGTTTCATGAGATGCTCAACCCCCCAGAAACACCCGGCTGCGAAAATCGCCGATGAGGTTTTTTCGTCCGTAGCTGGAATGAAGCTCATCGAGATTGAGTTGACACAGTGCCGCTGATTTTTGGCCGTAAAACCTTCGCCGACAAAGACGTGACCCAGATGCGCATCGCATGAAGAGCAGACGATTTCGACCCGGTGGCCGTCAGGGTCGGGCTTTCTTGTAACTGCGCCGGGAATTTCATCGTCAAAAGATGGCCAGCCACATCCCGATTCGAATTTGCTTTCAGATTTGTAGAGACTTGCTCCACACCTGCGACAGGTATAGGTGCCCTTTTCTTTATGGTTAACAAACTTTCCAGTGAATGGAAGTTCAGTCCCACGATGAACTATTACGCGTTCTTCTTCTGGAGTTAGATCTGTCTGGCTCATAATTTCACCTCTGCTTATGCTTGTCGTTGGATACATTGCTGTCAGAACCAGCAACAGAATTACTGTCAGTGTAATTGCTGCTTTCATCTGCCGCCTCCTGTTCTAAATGCTTACGATTGGCAAAGTGTGGAGAATCACCCCAGCCACCGAACCCGATTGTCTCGCCGATAGATTCAATGCGGCGCTGAAGACAACCGCGGCACATGCTGGCATTTTCATCGAGACAGGGCTTGTTTTCATACAACTGATAACTTTCTCTATACTGGGTGTCTGTGGTGTTGGGCATAATTACATTGGCCCCGGCTTTCAATCCAAGCTCGCGGCCATCGTCTTTTAGAGCCTGTAGAGCTGTTGTTGAGGCTATGTTTACGTCTCGCAGCACCAGTCTGGTCACAGCAATCATTTTCAGGCCCAGGTTCAAAAGTTGCTGAGCCGGGATTTCCCAGTCTTTACGATACTGCGCAAGGGGAGTGTCGTTATGATAAATGTATGGGCCCATACCGATCATATCAACATCCTGCTGCTTAAAAAATAGAACATCAGCTGCAAGATGCCGCAGACTCTGAAAAGGCAGCCCGATCATAACGCCTGTTCCAACCTGAAACCCGGCTCGACGCAGGCGATTAAGGCACTCCAGGCGTAATTCATAGCTGTGGTCAGATGGGTGAAGTCTTCGATAAAGTTCGGGGTTGCTAGATTCGATGCGGAGCAGATATCGATGTGCGCCTGCTTCGAACCAGCGCTGGTAAGTCTCTTCGCTTTGTTCACCCAGCGAGAGCGTTAGCCCAAGTTCGCCATTGGTGCGCCTTTTTATCTCTCTGATGACCCGCTCGACCATGTCGACATACTGCGGGTCAGACCGTTCCCCTGATTGCAGCACCGCACTTCCATATTCAGCTTCCCAGGCCCATACTGCCGATCTGATTATATCTTCTTCTGGTATGACAAAACGGTGCATTTTGCTGTTACTTTTTCTGATGCCGCAATAAAAACAGTCTTTGCTGCAGATATTGCTGAACTCGACGATTCCTCTGAACCAGGCAGTTCTGCCGACCAGTCGGGTTTTTACGGCATAGGCGGCGGCAAAAAGTCGCTCAAGGTCAGCCGGCTTCTCAAGCCCCAACAGGTATTCAATTTCTTCTAGACTCAGGTCACCGTTTTGTTCAGCTTTTCTAAGAAGACTGTCAAGCATATGCACCACCGGATTGATATCGTGAAATTTTTTACAAACACTAAATATGATACTTTTTTTGTGGCAAAAGTCAATGGCTATAAAAAAACAGGGGTTACCCGGTTCTGGGCAACCCCTGTTTTTTTTGCGGTAAGATCAGATCAAAGGCTTGAGCCACTGCAGCTTCTGCAGCATGTTCAGACGGTCGATGACCTTTTTGTCTGAATGTGTTTCGGGGCCGAATACAGTTTTGATAGAACCGTCTTTTTCGACTTTGATTTTGTATTCATGAGAATCTTTAATATCCTGCATGATTTTTTCGGCGACCTGGGTTGCGAAGGGCCGTGCTTTAACAACGGCAACTACTTCAGAGTTGATCTGTTCGCTGACGTAATCCATGTTATATGTGCCGATAATGGCAACTTTGCGGTCAAATACGAATACCTTAGAGTGCAGCTTGGTAGAAAGGTTATAGCCAAAGATGCGCACGTTCGGCATATCTTTGAGAATGCCCTTCCAGTCACCGATAAACATGGCCTGGGTAAGCAGACTGTCTGAACTCATCGGGCTGTTGGTATGAATGATAACTTTTACGCCGCGATCGCTGGCTCTTTTGATAGCAGCCCTGGCTTCTTCTGTGAGAACTACATATGGGTTCTGAATGATGATTTCTGATTCGGCGGCATCCATGAGGCCGGAAATGTTTTTGGTGATGTCGTTGCGTGGCCCCTGAATTGAATGTTTGTCGAGGATGCGCGTTGGATAACTTCTTTCGCCGTTAAACAGGCGGAAAGAAGCGTAGTGCTGCATGCGTTTGTAATCTTTAAGTTCTTTGTTGTATGTTTCAAGAAGTTCGTTGGCGCGTTTGCTCAGGGTGGGGGATGGAGCCTTGAACAGACCGCCACCGGTGATAAAACGGCGCATGGCGTTATAGGCAATTTCAAGGTCTTTGCTCATTGTATCGGCATTACCAAAGGCATCCTGGTAAATCTTGAAGGTGCCACCATTTCTGAATTCTTCGTCGAAGGCCAGACCGGCCTGATTGGCAACTTTGCGACTCTGAATCAGAATGTCTGTGTCGCGATAAACACCCTTGAGATCGCGAGAATCGACAAAATAGTTCTTTGAAACGTTGCGACCACCGGTAATGAGGTATTCATCATCAACGATGATTATTTTGTCGTGATTGGAAGCGGTAATCTTGCGCAGGTCGTCAAAGAGAGCCTGAAGCTTGCGGTGAACCGGGTTGAATACACGAATCTGCACGTTTTTAAATTTCACCATTTCCTGCAGAACATCCTGACCCATGAACTTACGGGTCAGGCCTTTGGTGCCGCGGGCATCA
>JAQUZA010000507.1 GCA_028691595.1 Candidatus Rifleibacteriota bacterium | reverse complement strand
TCATGATAAAGACTCCGGCCGCTTTCTGCCGATAATCTCAGGAATAGTCTGACCATAAATGGGGCGGATAATACCTTTGTCAGTGATAATGGCAGTTATGAGTTCAGGTGGAGTGACATCAAAGGCCGGGTTATAAACCGGCATGTTGTCAGGGGCAATCTGAACGCCGCCAATGAAGCGCACCTCGTTGTGATCGCGTTCTTCGATTTTGATTTCGTCACCGTAAGATAAGCTCATATCGAAGGTTGATTCGGGTGCCGCCACATAAAATGGGACCCCGTTATATTTTGCCAGCACTGCCAGAGGGTAGGTCCCTATTTTATTGGCCACAAAACCCTTTGAAGTTATGCGATCGGCACCGACAACGACTCCCTGAACCCGGTCGTCGCGAATCAGACTTCCTGCCATATTGTCGCAGATCAGGGTTGCATCGAACCCTTCTTGTGAGAGTTCCCAGGCAGTGAGTCTTGCACCCTGAAGCAGGGGTCGGGTCTCGTCGACGAAAATTTTAAAGTTCTTACCCTGCTCGCGGGCAGCCCTGAAAACGCCGAGCGCCGTTCCATAGCCGGCGGTGGCCAATGCCCCGGCGTTACAATGGGTCAACCAGGTTTCGCCGTCTTTTAGCAGGGTAGCCCCAAACTCGCCTATGCGCCGGCACATCGCGATATCTTCGGCCTTGATTGCGTGAGCTTCTTTGAGTGCCAGGTCGGCACCTTTGATGAAGTCACCCCCGGCAGCGGCCAGAACAACCCTTTTTACCCGGTCGATAGCCCAGAACAGGTTGCCGGCTGTCGGGCGGGTTGCGGCCAGCAGTTTGCAAATCGCATCAAGAGCAGAATTGAAATCACCACTCTGATTGGCTTTGCTGGCAAGACCAAGGGCAATTCCATAGGCTGCTGCAACGCCAATGGCCGGCGCACCCCTTACTTTCATGCTGACAATTGCATGCGCAACCTCATGTTCAGAGGTGCATCTGACTTTTCGTATTTCAACCGGGAGCAGAGTCTGATCGAGCAGCTCGAGGCTGCCCGATTCGCTGTGATAAGATACAGCATCAATCATAGTTTTTCCGCCATTCAGAATCGCATCGTCTCTTGAATAGAAACTTAATATTCAGAGGGGATAATAACAAACATGCCCCCCATGGTCAAGGAGACCGATACCATTAATGTCCGGTCAGGTTTTGCACACCCATAAATACCCATTGAGAAATCCAACGAGATAAATGAGCATACTTAATGAACGTAAAAAAGGTGTGCATGCAATTGGTCGTGTGCTGGCAAATATGAGAAATTGAACACATGAATCGAATCGCATCAATCGAACGTATGTAATCGAACGTACGGGTTCAGCATGCTGAACCCCTACATGCTTTTTTTATGTTAAATTTTATTAGCCCCGGCACATACGGCAGGGCAAACGCACTAAAACACTTCAAATCCTCAATTGGACTGGATTCCCGCTTTCGCGGGAATGACATGATTTGTTTCCGTCATTCCGGGCGTAGACCCGGAATCTATGAATTTACTGCGTTAGCCCGGGCACATACGGCTGCGAATTGTAAAATCTCTGGTTTTACGATATTTTGCTGGTATGAAGATTTTTGATATTTTTTACCCATGTGCATGGATATGCCGTGATGATTCTGCTAAAACCTCTTTGTGGCAGCATGCCGGCAGAATATTCCTGCCGCTGGTTCTGACGCTGGCTATATTTATGTTGCCGTCAGACGGTGCTGCTGAAGAACCTTACCGGTTTCTCTGTTCTTATGCCGGCCATGGCCAGAAAGACGGGCTTTTGAACCAGCCCGAGGGCATGGCTTTTTCGCCCGATGGCCGTTTACTGGCCGTTTCTGATACCCACAATAACCGTCTGCAACTTTTTTCGGTCGATGGCTCGCCAGTTGCCACCCAGCCCTTGAAGCTCGAAATGATCTATGGTGACCTCTGGCCCTGGGATGACCGCGTTCAACCCATTGATTCTAACGATGCCTACCGCGAAAAAGATTTCCTCTACGGTCGTAACCCCGATTATCTGGTCGGTCGTGCCTATCAACATTCACAGAGCCGCATAAGACCTGGCGAAAACGTGCCAGTCGATCACTTCAATCTGCCCGTTGGTGTGGCCTGGCTGGGCACTTCCACCATGCTGATTGCCGATACCGGCAATCATCGGGTAAAGGCGTTGAAGCTGAATGGTGAAGTCAAGTGGATTCTTGGCCAGGAAGGCTGGAAAGATGGTTATTTTCATCACCCGCTCGGTATCGATGTCGATTGTGCCGGCCAGATCTATGTGAGCGAGCCGCGCAGCAAGTATATTCGCGGTCTCGGCCTTGATTTTCTTCAACGTCAGCGCGTTCAGGGCAATCGCCTGCAGATTTTTTCTGCCGACCTCAAGCCTTCGAAGCGTCTCGGCCACATGCATCACATGTCGGGGCGCGATTATCGTCAGTTTAAAGACATCACCAGGGTCTGGGTTGGTCTGAATGGTGATATTTTTGTGACAGACAATGGCAATCATCGCGTGCTGATCTTCGAAAACAACATGAAGAAGAAGGTTGAACTTATAAAATGGCCGCATTATAGAATGCGCTATCCAAATGGCATCGATTCAACGCCCGATGGCTGGCTTGCCATCGCCGATACTGGTAATCATAAAGTGCTTATTCTTGATGCAGATTACAAGATCAAACAGATTATCGGCGGTTTCGGCACCGGTGATGGCCGGTTTGTCAGACCACATGAAGTCAGATTCGGGCCAAATGGCGATCTGTATGTTCTTGATACCGGCAATGGGCGTATCCAGATTTTCAGAGGTCCAGCTTTTAAGCAATTTCCACGCTGTCCTGTTCCAGAACCACCCGAACCGCCACCACCACCGCAGAAACTTGAAGAGCTTCTGCCGCCGCCCGTGCCGCCACAAGACTCAAATTAAGGTATCAGGCGGTATAAGAGAAACCCTGAAATAGATATAGGGTATTGAAAAACCCTCTGGGATGTGTTTTAGTAAGAGTTACCAAGCCATTACTAATCTCACCCAAAGGGTTTTCAATGAAAAATATATCATCTCCGCTCCTTCCTTTCA
>JAQUZA010000506.1 GCA_028691595.1 Candidatus Rifleibacteriota bacterium | reverse complement strand
GATTGGTGAACCAGCCCGCCGCCAGGCCACCACTAACCCCGATCGCACCATTATTGCCACCAAGCGCAAAATGGGCACCAAAGACAAATACAAGATTGACAGCAAAGAGTACACTCCCCAGGAAATCTCTGCTTTCATTCTTCAGAAGATCAAAGCCGATGCCGAAGCCTTTTTGAATGACAAAGTTTCCGGCGCGGTTATCACGGTTCCAGCTTATTTTGACGATGCACAGCGCCAGGCCACCAAAGATGCCGGTGCTATCGCCGGCATTGAAGTTAAACGCATCATCAACGAGCCGACCGCTGCAGCCCTGGCTTATGGCCTCGATAAAGAAGGCGAACGCAAGATTCTCGTGTTTGACCTTGGTGGCGGTACTCTTGACGTAACCATTCTTGAACTCGGTAACGGCGTGTTTGAAGTTCTCTCAACCAACGGTGACACCAAACTTGGCGGCACCGACATGGATAACCTCATCATTTCATATATCGAAAACGAATTCAAAAAAGCCGAAGGGGTTGACCTGTCTAAGGATTCAATGGCACACCAACGTGTCAGAGAAGCTGCCGAAAGAGCTAAAATAGAACTGTCCACCACCACTACCACCGACATCAATCTGCCCTTCATCACTGCCACCCAGGAAGGCCCGAAGCATCTGGTCATGACTATTACCAGATCACAGCTCGAACAGCTTGTTGATAATGTCGTTGAACGCTGCAAAGCTCCTATCGACAATGCTCTCAACGATGCCGGTCTCAAGCGCAACGAAATCGATCACATCATCATGGTTGGCGGCCCAACCCGTATGCCGATCATTCAGAATCTTCTCAAAGCACACTTTGGCAAAGACCCAGAACGTGGCGTTGATCCGATGGAATGCGTGGCCATGGGCGCAGCCATTCAAGCCGGTATTCTCGGCGGCGAAGTTAAAGATGTTCTGCTTCTCGACGTAACTCCTCTTTCACTCGGCATTGAAACACTTGGTGGCGTAATGACAACTCTCATCGGCCGCAACACCACAATTCCGACCAAAAAGAGCCAGGTTTTCTCAACTGCTTCTGACAGCCAGCCAGCCGTCTCAGTTCACGTTCTTCAGGGTGAACGCCCGATGGCCAGCGACAACAAAACTCTCGGTCGTTTTGACCTCGTGGGCATACCACCCGCACCACGCGGTGTTCCGCAGATTGAAGTAACTTTCGATATCGATGCGAATGGTATCGTTAACGTTTCAGCCAAAGATCTCGGTACCGGCAAAGAGCAGGCGATAACCATCACCAACAGCTCAGGCCTCAAAAAAGAAGATATCGACCGCATGCTCAAAGAAGCAGAAAAATACGCTCAGGACGATGCCAAGGCCCGTGAAAGTATCGAAACCATCAATAAAGCCGAAAGCCTTGTCTTCCAGACCGAAAAAACCCTTAAAGAACTTGCAGACAAGGTTCCAGCCGACCTCAAAGGTGAAGTTGAAGCCAAGGTAAGCGAACTGAAAAAAGCAATCGAAACCAAAGATGTCGAACAGATCAATGCCAAAATTGATCTGCTGCAGACAACTGCTCAGAAGCTTGGCGAAATGCTTTACAAGAATGCCCAGGCCTCTCAGGCAGCAGGCCAGCCGACAGGCGAAGGCCAAAGCGGGCCGACCGGTCAGCAGACCAGCAATACCGAAGACGAAAACGTTGTAGATGCCGAATTCAAGAAAGCAGACTGATTGAGCTTCAGGCCGCAGCAGCAGCAACGCTGTTAGCTGCGGCCCTATTTTCGCAACAATCTGACAAGTTTTTCTGCCTTGGCAACTTCTAAGCCATACAAATAAGCACTGACACAGAGAACCTGTTACCTTCAAGGGAGAATTTAATGGCCAAGCGTGATTATTACGAAGTCCTGGGGATACCTAAAAATGCTGATGACAGCGAAATAAAGAAAGCATTTCGCAATCTGGCCCGTCAGTATCACCCTGATGTCAATAAAACAGATGGGGCAATTGAAAAGTTTAAAGAAATCAATGAAGCCTATCAGATTCTCTCTGACCAGCAAAAACGCCAGGCCTACGATCAGTTTGGGCATGCTGGCATCGATCAGAGCGGCTTTAATTACCAGGACATGGGTGGCTTCAGCGGTTTTGGCGATATTTTTGGCGATATTCTTTCAGATTTCTTCGGGGGCAGCAACAGTCAGCGACGTGGGCCAAGGCGTGGAAACGACCTGCGCTACGATCTTGAGATAACCTTTGAAGAAGCGGTTTTTGGCTGTGATAAAAATATCACGATCCAGAAATCAACGAGTTGTACCGCCTGCGCCGGCAGTGGTGCCGAACCTGGCAGCAGCAGAAAACAATGCCCGGTATGCAAAGGCCGCGGTACCATTTCCCTCGCACAGGGTTTTTTCTCGATTCAGAAGACATGCCACCAGTGCCAGGGCGAGGGAGAAATCATCGACAGGCCCTGCAACACCTGTAAGGGCACTGGTCGCCTCAAACATTCACAAAAAATTGACGTAAAAATTCCGCCCGGAGTTGAAACCGGCAGCAAGCTCAAACTTTCCGGCGAGGGTGAGCCAGGTGAAAAGGGTGGGCCAAGCGGCAGTCTCTATATTTTTATATCTGTAGGTAAGCATGATTTCTTCGAAAGAATAGGTGACGACATCATTTGCGAAAAAAACATCACCTTTCCGCTTGCCGCTCTCGGCGGCGAAATCGAAGTGCCAACTCTCAAAGGGGTTGTCAAAATAAAGATTCCAGAAGGAACCCAGACCGGCAAGGTTTTCAGACTGCGAGGTTATGGGGTTAAATCACTGCGCGGCGGCCAGGGTGATCAGCTGGTCAAAATTTTTGTGCGCACTCCCACCGAAATTTCGTCAAAACAGCGTGAACTGCTTTTGCAGCTTGCCGAAGAAGACCCTGAGTCAAAGGCTACGGGCATCGGCTCAGGAAAATCTTTTTTCGATAAGGTTAAACAGGCACTCGGCGGCTAATGCTCTGTCACATATGCAAGCAGGAATAGACAACAATTCTGTTATCCCCGCACTTGTTCCCGGCAGGGGGCAAGCGCGAACGAATAACCCGTAATTCTTGTATGACAAAGTACTAGTGGT
>JAQUZA010000505.1 GCA_028691595.1 Candidatus Rifleibacteriota bacterium | reverse complement strand
GCCTGTTCATATTCGTCATCCCCGTGCAAACGGGGATCTAAGCAGTTAAACATGAGATTCCCGCTTGCGCGGGAATGACGGGTTTTAATAATACTCAATCTACACACTCATATGTGACAAAGGACTAGTGCTCTGTCAGCATTGAACATCCAAAATCAGCATCCTCTATGTCATCCCCGCGCTTGTCCCCGAAAGGGTGAAAGCGGGGATCCCGTCCAATTGCAAATATAAGATGTTTTAGTGCGTTTGCCCTGAATCAATAAAAAGACCTGACTATAACAATGTAACAATGTTATATTGTTACATTGTTATATTGTTACATTGTTATATTGTTACAAACAAGATGCCTGGAGATATTTATGTCAACCACAGCAAAGCGTGAGCGTTTGACCATCGACCTGACACCAGAAGAACACCGAAAAATAAAATCCTATGCGGCATTCCAGGGCAAAACCCTGAAAGAATTCGTCATGGAAAGCATCAAAACAAAAATGGCGCTGGAGGCAGAACAGGAAGATCTGAATCTATTAACGACCAAGCCGACAGAGGTGTTGATGGAAATATGGGACAACGACAGGGATGCTGCCTATGACAAGCTTTAAAAGAGGTGATGTGCATCTTGCGGAAATTGTTTTCACTGATGGAACCGCAACTAAAAAGCGGCCAGTGGTGGTTATCAGTGGCAAGCAATATAACGAAAAACGTGATGAAGTCATAGTATCGCCGATCACCAGCAATGTTATCCGCAAGATTTACGGCGATGTTACCATTAAATATTGGGAGTCAGCGGGGTTGCTTTTCCCGTCTGCAGTCACCGGAATCATAACCACAGTAAAAAAAATGATGCTTGAAAAAAAGATTGGGCAGCTTAGGAAAGAAGACTGGCTGAAAATAGAGGATTGTTTGAGAAAAAACCTTGAACTGCCCATCAACAATGAGGATAACTGAACGAAAAATATAGAATCACTTCATTTATCAGATCAGAGCAGGATTAAGCGGGGGTATTACCTGCCAAATCGACTAAGAACGTTATAAATCGCGTTGGTGCCGAATTCAATTGCGGCAACCGGAATTCGCTCGTCGGCGGCATGAATGGTTCTCGTGAAGTCAAAGCCTTGCGGCAGTGGCATCGGCAGAAACCCGTAGGCTTGAATGCCGAGTCGCGAGAAAAAGCGCCCATCGGTTACCCCGCTCATCAGCAGAGGAATTGGCACGCAGCCGGGATCAGTTTCCTGAAGAATGCTGACAAGCGAGGGGTAAAGGCCCATATCTGGCTTGCCTGGCCCTTCGCAATAATGCAAGACCTCGAGCTCAACATCGTTGCCGATGCTGCCAATTCTGATTGGCAGTGGTAACCACATCGACGTGCCCATAAAGCATCAATGGCGGGGCGTTGCCCTGGCCCCGCTGACGGGCAACCAGGTTCGGGCGCTCGGGTGTCCGGGCAGGCAGACTGGTCTCAATTCCGGCATCGTCGAGAAGCTGCTTGATGAAGAGAATGCACGCGGCTTCGTTGCCGGGCGGGTTCGTGGTGTCAAATTGAATGAGCTTTTGCAGCAGCGTCACCGGCTGATGGTAGATGTTCAATACAGTCATTTGTTTCCTTTTAATCTCGGCAATTCATTTGCATCTGTCGCAATCTGCATGAAAGTGGTTTTGCTGCGGTTCAGCCGGCAGGCATCTACACCCGGCTGATACCCGGCCCAGAGATCGTGCTGCGGCCGGTGTTGCTGCCGCTGACGGTTATCTGGGTGCCGATGCGTTCTTTGAGCATGGCGACGTGCGAGATCACGCCGATCAGCTTGCCGTCCTGCTGCAGACCCGCAAGAGTGTCGAGGGCGATCTGCAGAGCATCGTCGTCGAGGGTACCGAAGCCCTCGTCAAGAAAGAGCGAATCGACGCGCACCTTTTTGCTGGCCAGCTTTGACAGGCCGAGTGCCAGCGCCAGACTGACAATAAAGCTCTCACCACCCGAAAGATTTTTGGTCGAGCGCACCTCGCCGGCCTGATACTTGTCGACAATCTTCAGTTCGAGCAGCTCAACCGGGTCGCGGGTCAGCAGATACCTGCCGGTCATTTTTTCGAGCTGCTGGTTGGCAAGACTGACGATAATGCCAAAAGTCAAACCCTGAGCGAACTTCGAATATTTCTGGCCATCCTTTGAACCGATCAGACTGTTCAGTAGATTCCATTTGCTGCATTCACGGCTCTGCCGGTCGATTTCGCCACGGCGATTGCTTACCAGCTCAATCGCCCGGCGATTGTCGTCGAGCTTCTGCTTCAGACCACCGGTCGCTTCAACCAGCCCCTTGATTTTTGCAGCCTGTTCATCAACTTTTGCCTGCATTTCAGCCATGGAAACAGCGGTCAGATTCAGCTGCCGTTCCTGGTCGAGCTTTGCCTCGCTGTCGCGCAGACGTGTGAGGGTGTCAGCGACCTTTTTATCGAGTTCCTGGGCCTGCTGTGTCAGTGCCTGGCACTGCACTTCTGTCATTTTGCAGGCAACGAAGGTGGCTTCGTCGGCAAAGCCCTTGCGGCCGAGGTTCAAGACAAAAGCCTTTTCGAGGCCCGCGAGACCGGCGGTGCGCCCGCTGATTCTTTCTTCGATGGTTTTAGCATTAGTCTTTGCCTCATTGAGCCTGGTTCTGGCCTGGTCAAGAGCTGCCTGGGCTTTCTGCACGGCTTTTTCGGCCTGAGCGATCTGCTTGTCGAGCACCTGTTCTTCTTCGTCGGGGTTTCTTTCACCAAACATTTCACGGCGCTCGTTCTGCAGCTGCTGCATAGTGGCAAGCAGCCCGGCAAGCGAGGCTTTACGGGCGGTCAGTGCGGCATCGAGGGTTGCCGCAACCCCTTCCAGACCCTTTAAATCAGCTGCCAGTTTCTGCAGGCGGTTCTCTACTTCAGTTTTCCGCGCCTGGGTTTCCTGCCAGGCCTGCAGTCTGGCCTGCAACACCGACATCAAAGCCGCGAGATCATTATCAGGTATTTCATCGATACCGAAACTCTGCAGTTTAGCAAAAATCGCCGTTCTGGCTGTGTTGTTGCGTTTTTCGCTTTCGGCAACCAGACTGGTTTTTTCCTGAACGGCC